>JBBQAB010000432.1:0-11428 GCA_038198385.1 Propionibacteriales bacterium | reverse complement strand
CGGTGCGGAAGTTCGCCCGGCTGGGGCGGCCGCGGAAGGCGTCGGCGAGCAGGGCCGAGACCTCGGGCAGGGCGAGGGTCACCTCGTCGTCCAGGGCGGCGGCCTCAGCCAGCCGGCCGAGCTCGGCGAAGGCGTGGCCGGTCTGCCACGCGTCTGCGGGAGGCACCGCGGTGAGCAGCTCGACCGCCTGCCGCAGCAGCGCGACCCAGTCGTGCACCGTCATGGGCCGGTGGCAGGCGTCGGTGACGGCGCGGACCCGGGCCACGAGCTCGGCCAGCCGTCCCACCAGGTCGACGTCGGAGGAGTCCACGTCGTCCAGCGGCAGGGCGGTGCCGATGAAGTGCTGACCGGCCTCGTCCATCGTGACCCCCAGGAGCAGCCGATCCAGTCCCGCCGCCCAGGTGTTCTGTCCGAAGTCCCCCATGCCGAACCGGGCCCGGTGCGCGGCGTCCAGCCCCCAGCGCACCCCGGACCGGTCCACCAGGTCCTGCAGCCGCTCCAGGTCCTCGGTGCCGAACCCGAACCGACGGGCCACCGGCGCGCTGGCACAGAGGTCCAGAAGGACCGACGCCTCCATCCGCGACTCGGCCAGTCCGACCACCCGGCTGACCACGGCGAGCAGCGGGTTGACCTGACGGAGCGACCGGTCAGCGAGACGGACCCGCAGCCGGTGACCGGGGTGCTCGGCGGAGGCCTCGGCGCTGTCCAGACCGAAGGCGGCCACGATCAGCGGGGCGTAGGTCTCGATGTCGGGACACATCACCACGATGTCGCGCGGTTCGAGGGTGGGATCGTCGGCGAGCAGGCCGACGAGCACCTCCCGCAGCACCTCCACCTGCCGGTCGGGCCCATGACACGCGTGCAGCCGCACGCTGGTGTCGTCGGGGTCGAGCAGGGGGCGCTCCGCCACGGGGCGTACGGGCCGGTTGGCCTCCAGGTCGGACTGGAGCTGAGCGAGGAGGTGCGGAGCCGGGTCCACCCGGTCGGTCCCGTGGTGGTGGTCCACGGTGGGGACGTCCAGCGCCGCCAGCCGCAGCTGGAGCTCGCGGCTGTCGCGTCCGAGGTAGGCCAGCAGCCGGTGGTGGACCTGCTCCTCGCTACGGTCCTGCACCCGGGACGGTGGCGGCCCGCTCGAGCGTGGCCCGGCGGCCAGCCGGTTCCACAGGTCCGCGGACGGGTGCGGCAGCCACAGGTGGACGTCCCGGTGGGCGGCCAGCGCCCCCAGGAGGACGAGATGGTCCGGGTCCAGCCGGGTCGGGCCGAAGACGGACAGCCGGGCGGGCAGGTCGGACCGGTCCGGGTCGCGACGCAGGACCTCCGCTGCCCGGGCCAGGCGGGCGACCGGGCTGGGGACGTCCAGCTCGTCGCGCAGCCGCCGCCAGAGCTCGGCCTGCCAGGCGAAGTCGGAGGTGAGGGGGTGGTCGTTCGCGTCCACGTCGCGACCCTCGTCCCAGGCCCGCACCATCGCGGGGCGGGCCGCAGCGTAGGTCGCGAACAACCCGGCGAGATGGCGGGCCATCGACCAGCGCCGACCACCGCGTACGGGGTCCAGCGACGGACGGCCGCGGGACTCTCGACGCGCGGCCTCGAGGGGGGCGTGGTCGCCGAGTGAGGACCAGAGGAGCCGGGCCCAGGGCTCGCCGCGGCAGCCGTCGATGACCCGCAGCAGCGGCCAGACCGCCCGCTGCGGCTGCCAGAGGTCCGGCGGTGTGTCGCTGGTCGCGGGCTCGTCGACGGCCTGGCCCACGGCCCGGGCCAGCATCCGCCGTGGGGATGGGAACTCGACCCCGGCGCAGACGCCGTCGCCGCGGCCGGGGGAGGTGCCGAGCCGGTGCGCCAGCGTCTGGGAGAGCCACCGCTCCACCCCCGGCGTGGGCACGCTGACCAGCTCAGAGGTGAACGGGTCCTCGAGCGGGGTCGCGAGCAGCTCGCCGAGACCGACGGCGAGGGCGTCGGCGCGGGCGGACCGGTGCAGGTGGAGGCTCATGACCCGCCCCACCCTAGAGCCGGGCACTGACAAAAGGAGTGGCCTGTGGGCGACGCAGGGTCCGGCGGCGGCCGGTCCCGGGTCTGGCTGACCCGGGTCAGCGGCTCAGGACGTCCAGGAGCTCGGCGGGGGAGTGCACGAGCAGGTCCGGTCCGGCGGCGGTCAGCTCGGCCAGCGAGCCGTAGCCCCACGTGACCCCGACGCTGGTGACCCCGCACTCCCGCGCCCCGGCGATGTCGGAGTGCCGGTCCCCGACCATCACCACGTCGGACCGGTCGAGGACGTCCAGGCTCTGGAGGGCGTACGTGATCGTCGCGGCCTTGGTGGTCCGCCCCGGGGCCGTGCCGGCGACAGTGTCGAAGTGAGCGACCAGGCCCTGCACCGTGAGGATCGCCTGGGCGACCTCGGTGCGCTTGGCGGTGGCTGTGGTCAGGCCCACGCGCCCGGCGAGGCTCCTCAGCAGCTCCGGCACCCCGGCGTACGGTGCGGCCCGGTGCACCCCGTGCTCGAGATACCAGTCTCGGTAGGCGTCGACCGCCTCATCGAGCCGCTGGGGTTCCAGACCCAGGGACGTGAACATCTCACCGACCGGCGGGCCGAGGTCACGGCGCAGCACCGCCTCCTCGGGAGGCGGGAAGCCCACGCTGGTCAGGGCGTACCGGAAACCGGCCACGATGCCGGCCGCTGAGTCCAGCAGGGTGCCGTCGATGTCGAAGACGACGGCCCGGAGCCCGCTCACGCGCGGGGCGGGGGTCACCACCTCAGCTCAGGGAGGCGAGCTTGGTGCTGACCTGGGAGACCGACGGGTTGGTCATGGCGGAGCCGTCCCCGAACACCACGGTCGGCACGGTGAGGTTGCCCCGGTTGACCTGGGCGACGACCTGGGCGGCCGAGGGGTCGCTCTCGATGTCGATCTCGGTGTAGGAGATGCCGGCCCGCTCGAGCTGGGACTTCAGCCGCGAGCAGTACCCGCACCAGGTCGTGGTGTACATGGTGAAGCTGTCGTTGGTCACAGTAGTCACGTTGACTCGAACCGTGGGTCGCACCGGGGTATTCCGGCTCGTCGCAGAACCCTTCTCCCTTTCGTCACGCCGTTGCCACAGCCCCTCACACGCTCAGAGCCATGACCCAGCGCTCCGATCTCCTGGTCCCGGAGGTGACCTTCGGTCTCGGCGGACCGACCGGCTTCCTTGCCGCCTGCACCAGCGGGTGGCCGAGCGGGGAGCGCGGTCGTGGTGGTGGGTCGGCGACCCAACCGCTTCATCCCCGTCCCGATCGCCCACGTGGTCAGCGTGGGCAACCAGGTGGCACCCGACGGTGACCTCTGGCTGAGCGTCACGAGTCCACCGCCCAGCCGGTGGTCACGGGCTGAGGGCTGGATAACCGCTGTCGCCCGGCCCCCGGGTCGGTGAACATGGACCCATGCGCTTCGAGGTGACCCGGGCTGCTCCGATCGAGTGGACCGACCTGCGCGACGTACGGCTCCGCTCGCCGCGGGAGACGCCGTCGGCGTACGGCTCCACGGTGGCGCGGGAGGAGGCGTTCCCGGAGTCGGAATGGCGACTGCGGGCGAACCGTGGCCTGACCTGGTTGGCCCGGTCCCAGGCTCGGGTGGTCGGGACGGTCACCGCACTGCCCGGGGTGGACGTCGTGCACATCACGGCCATGTACGTCGCTCCCGAGGCCCGTCGGCAGGGGTGCGCGACCGCCCTGCTGGACGCCGTCGTCGCCGACGCGCGGATCGGCGTCCCCTTCACCCTGGACGTCCTAGCGGACAACGTCGCCGCTGAGGCGACCTACCGGGCGTACGGCTTCGTCCCCACCGGCGGGCAGCAGCCGACGGAGCGCGACCCCAGCCGGGTCGAGATCCAGTTCCTCCTCCCGGCCCGGTCGAGCCTGGGGTGAGCGCACCCCACCGGCCGCCCGACCGGGCGGCGGGTGGAGCGCTGCGGCGTGGCGCGGACGTGCGGCGGGCCGGGCACGCTGGACTGGGCCCATGGACGTCTCGCCCTCAGACCTGCTGGACACCACACGACGGGCCCTGGAGCACCGGCTGGCGCGCGGGCAGGCCGAGGGACGCACCCCGTCCATGGTTGCCGGCGTCGTCCGGGACGGCCGGCTGGCGTGGTCCGGAGGCTGCGGTCTGGTGGACGGGGTGGCGCCGGACGCCGACACCCAGTACCGGATGGGCTCCCTCACCAAGACCTTTGTGGCCGTCGCCGTTCTGCGGCTGCGGGACGAGGGCCTGGTCGACCTCGCGGCCCCGCTGGAGGACTACCTGCCGGGCACGGCGGCGGGGGACCGCACGCTGGCCCAGCTGCTGTCCCACACCGCGGGCGTCGCCGCCGAGACCCCGGCCCCCTGGTGGGAGCGGTCACCCGGCGCGGTCCGACCCGAGCTGGCAGACATCTTGGGCCCCGACCCGCTCAAGCACGCCCCGGGTCGGGCCTTCCACTACTCCAACCCGGGCTTTGGTCTCCTGGGTGCCCTGGTGGGGGCGCTGCGGGGCCGAGCCTGGGACGAGGTGGTGGCGGCGGAGATCCTGGCCCCGCTCGGGATGACGCGGACGACCACGATGCCGCAGTCCCCCCACGCCCTTGGCTGGGCCGTGCACCCGTGGGCCGACGTGCTGCTGCCCGAGCCCATCCACGACGCCGGGCTGATGGCCCCGGCGGGACAGCTGTGGTCGACCATCGCCGACCTGGCCCGCTTCGCCGCCTTCCTGATGGCCGGTGACGACCGGGTGCTGAGCCGGACCTCGGTGGAGGAGATGCGGCGGCCGGTGGCCCCCACCGACGGCGCACCCGGTTCGTCCGGTTACGGGCTTGGCCTGCAGCTGCTGCCAGGGAAGCGTCCGTTGGTGGGCCACGGCGGGTCGATGCCGGGGTTCCTGGCCGGTCTGAACCTCTCGGTCGCCGACGACCTGAGCAGCCTGGTGCTGACCAACGCGACGGCGGGACCCCAGACCGGCGCGGTCGGGGCCGACCTGATCGACCTCGTCGCAGCGGCTGAGCCCCGCACCCCGACCGCCTGGCGTCCGCTGACCGAGTTCGACCCGGCGCTGCTGGCCCTGACCGGCCCTTGGTACTGGGGTGCGGCCCCGCTGGCTCTGCGGCTGCTGCCCGGCCGGCACTTGGAGCTGGTGGGGTTGGGCAACCGGGTCCGCGAGGCGCGGTTCCGGCCCGGGACCGACGGCACCTGGAGGGGATTCGAGGGCTACTACGACGGGGAGACCCTTCGCGTGGTCCGCGACGACGCGGGAGAGGTCACCCACCTCGACCTCGGCTCGTTCGTGCTCACCCGGGAGCCGTACGGGCCGGCTGCGGTCGTCCCCGGCGGGCTGGACGCGGCGGGTTGGCGCTAAGAGCGGAGGTTGGCTGGCCCAGCGCCCCCCTCTACGATTGCGGTCTGACAGCTCGGGGGCACGATCGGGCTCGTTGAGGTCCTGATGGCGCCGCTGGAGGTGTAGTGCCGCGTCGACCTGGTGGTCCGGCTACGGGTTTGCCTTTTGTGTCCTCGAGCGGGGCATGCCGGGCACCGCGTCGTGCTGGATGGGGTGTACGGCAAGCCGCCCCGTCAGCGGTTCCGTGGCGTCGGGGAGTTCACGGACCCGGCGAGTGGCGCCCTGCGCCAGTTCCACCGGTCGTCCCCGAGCTACCTCGGCACAGCGCCCGCGAGGGCCAGTGCGACACCTGCGACAACGACGTCGCAGCCCATCGAGGTCCAGTGGTGAGCCGGCGGCACTCGCTTCATGGTCGACAACGTCCGCACCGGAACCCAGGCGTTGGCGTTCAACGTTCTCGGCGCCTATGGCTACCCCGAGGGCGGTGAGAGGCCCCGCCTGTGGGCGCTGCGTGCCTACCACCGGGCCACCACGACGGAGTGGGTCGACTTCCTCGCCCAGCTCGACACGTCAGCGCGGCCGCGCCTGGTCATCACCGACGGCGCGCCCGGCATCGCCCACGCCGTCCGCCAGGTTGGGCCGTCGTTCTCGGTCTCGTGCGGCTCCACCTCAACGGCTCAGACGTCGAACGCCACTACCACCAGATCCTTCGCGACCACCTGGCGAGCAACGGCGGCCGGCCGACTGGGCAACGCAACGGCTACGACCCGCCACTACCGGCCGGCGTCACCGTGCGCGGCTCCCTCAGGCGCTGACGGGCGGAAGGCATTGCGGCGGACAATTGGCACCGGCAAGCTTCGGGAGGCCCACGTAGGTCCCCCCGTCACTCGACCTTGTGGTCGAAGGTGTAGGTCGTGATCTTGGTCGGCCTCAGCCCGTCGATCGCGGCCTTGACCTCTGCTCGCGGCAACTGACACGGGTCAGCGGGCAGGTGAGGCCGGTAGGCGTGGTTCTTGGCGTCGATGAGCAGCAGGTAGACCGGCGGCGTGTAGCTCGCCGCGCAGGCCGCGTTGTCTCGCGGGTCGAACTCCTGGTCCGGCACTGTCAGGCTGCTGAGCAGGCGAGTGTCGACGGGAGAGGTCTGCTCGGCCACGGTGTAGCGCGTCCCCCGGATACCTGCATGGAGTCGCCCACGAGTCGGCAGTAGCGGACCAGCTCGGGCTTGAAGGTGGAGGGCAGCGTTCCGGGAGTCGGCACCGGCCCTGTATCTGCACCGTCGGCGCCGAGCCCTACTCCGTCGCGCGGGCACTGCAGGGGCGCAACCTCCGCCGACGGAACCGGCGGCCGCACGTCCAGGTAGGGCAACGGGGACGGCCCGGACAGGGCGCAGCTGGACAAGATCAGCGCGCAGGATGCTGCGCTTGTCAGCACTCCGGCTGCGCGCCGCGGCCCGTACTTGACCTGGCCGGTTGCCGCCCCGGGCTTCTCCAACTGGTTCATGCGCGCCACGGTGCCTTCGCAGACAGCGTCGGCACTGAGCCTCAGCCGACGAGACTTGGGCCCAAACCCCACACCAGCTGCCATGGCTGACACCGTTCCATAGCCAAGCGCGACTGCTTGCTGAACCAGGTCACGATCCGACAACAGCTCGGCTCTCAGGCGGAAGGCCGCTCGGGGTAGCAGGTCCCTCACCCTTGTCGTCGTCAACCTGACGAACCGCCGACTTGAAGTCTCGGTCGAACCGACGAAGACGGCCCGCCGGGTTCTTTGTGGACTTCACCTTCAGCGGCCCGTCTAGGGTCCGGGAGGTCGACTCCGTGGTCGACTCATCACACCGCAACCGTAGAGGGGGCAGCGCCCTGTCTCGAGTCGTCCGGGCCGGGCCGTGCGTCTCGGCCAGGTCTGCGGGGGTCCCGCGGCTGGCCCGGGTCGTTGCCCGGTGGGACCTTGAGCACATGGATGCCACCGCGATGATGACTCGGCTCGCGGAGGTGGTCGATGCCCAGGCGTGGAGCTCGCTGGCGGAGCTTCTGGACGAGGAGCTCGTCTGTCGCTACGTCCACACGGGGGAGGTCTTCGACCGCGACGCCTGGGTGCGGCTCAACTCCGACTACCCCGGGTTCGACCACCTCGAGCTCCGGGACTGTGTCGCTACCGCTACCCGGGACGCTGGACGCTCCCACGCCACCGCCCTCGCGGGCCAGAAGTTCCAGCACCTCGAGGTGGACACCTCGAGGTGCTGCACGACGGGCTCTTCGCTGAGATGGCCGAGGTTCTGGACCGACGCCGACGAGGAGAACCCCGGACGTCCCGCGACCCCGAGGGGAACGCCCAGCAGGCTCGGTGATAGCGGGCCCGTAGCGGCCCCGCCTGCCGCGGTACGGCGGGGGGCTGCGGGCTTGTCTCACGGGGAAACCGACCCGACCGAGGAGACACAATGAAGGTTGCGCCATGTGCAGGTTACCTGCGCCCCTGGGACCGAGGAGCTCGCGCGACGGTTCTACGGAGACGGCCTCGGACTCGTGGAGGTCGAGAAGCCCGAGGATCTGAAGCGCCGGGGCGGGGCCGTAGTTCCGGGCGTACGACGACGCGGGGACGGTGACCGCCGAGATCCATATCGGCGTCGAGGCCTCGTTCGCTCCGGCTCGCAAAGGGCACCCGGCCCTGCCGTTGGCGAACGCGGCCGACCTGCAGGCCGCGGCGGAGCGGTTGACCGGGCTCGGCTTCCACGTGGACGGGACCCAACGACACAACTTCCCGGGCCACGAGCGCTTCCATACCGACGGCAGGAGGCTGAGCGCGAGCGCTCCCCACTTCGCGGGGTTCGGGGCGGTCTGGACCTCGACGACCAGGCCTGCTGCGGCTTCACCAGGCGCGCCAGGTCCACCTCGGCAAGGGCTTCTCGGGTCGGCTCGACGCCGAGCCACTCGGCCATGGTGCGCCCGACGGTGCCGGCGATCTCGGGGCCAGGGTGTGGGCGGCGGCACCGGGCTGGGTGACCGCCTGCTGGAAGAGCCCGCGCGCGCTCGGCATCGTCAGGAGGGTGGTGACGCTCATCGCCCCCGCGGATTCGCCGGCCACGGTGACCCGGCCGGGGTCGCCGCCGAACGCGTCGGTGTTCTCGCGTACCCAGGCTAGGGCCGCCACCTGGTCCTGGAGGCCGAGGTTGGCCAGCCCCGCGTCGGCATCCGCTGCGGTGAAGAGGAAGCCGTCGGCGGCCAGACGGTCGTTGATCGTCAAGCGGACGACGCCGTCCCGGGCAAAGGCCGACCCGTCCTCCACCACCCGCGAGGTCCCGGGGGTGATACTGGGCACTAGCCGAGACGACATCGCCGACGTGGCCGGCGCGCCATCGGGCCAAAGTACCCGGCGAGGAGCCCCATGACCATCGAATCCACCGCCCCGACCTTCGCACCCACCCCGGAGGGCGAGCTCTCGGCCGAGCAGCGGGCCAGCCTCGATGCCGTGGTCGCCGGTCTCGGTGAGGGGGAGGCGCGCTGGGGTGCGATGGGCCTTCCGGCGCGCGTGCAGCTGCTCGCCGAGGTCCACACGAGCGTCGCCGCCGCCGCCGACGACTGGGTCGCTGCCGCGGTCCGTGCGAAGGGGCTCGACCCGGCGTCCCCGCTGGTCGGCGAGGAGTGGGTGTCGGGGCCGTACTGCACGCTGACGGCGCTGCTCGCGCTACAGCATTCGCTCTCGGCCGTGGCGGCCGGTGCGAGCCCGCTCGGAGGCAAGAAACTGGGAACGGCTCCCGGGGGCCGGGTGACGGTGCCCGCGCTTCCGTCGAACAGCTTCGAGTACCTCCTGCTCCACGGGTTCACCGCCGACGTGTGGATGATGCCGGGCGTCAGCGCGGACCAGGCGCGGTCGAGCGCGGGGCTCGGGGCGCGCACCCCCTCCGAGACCGGAGGCGTCGGGCTGGTCCTCGGGGCCGGGAACATCACCTCGATCGCCCCGCTCGACGTCCTCTACGAGCTCGTCGCGCACAACCGCGTCGTCGTCCTCAAGCTCAACCCCACGCTCGACGAGCTGCTCCCCGCGTATGAGGCGGCCTTCGCCCCGTTCATCGATCTCGGGGTCCTCTCGATCGTCGCCGGCGGCGGTGACATCGGCGCCTATCTCGCACAGCACGAGGGGATCTCGCATGTCCACATCACCGGGAGCGCAGCCACCCACGACCTGATCGTGTGGGGCCGGGGCGAGGAGGCCGGGCAGCGACGAGCCGCCGGCAACCCCCTACTCACGACGCCCATCACGAGCGAGCTCGGCGGGGTGTCGCCGATCATCGTGGTGCCCGGCGAGTGGTCTGCGGCGGACCTGAGGTTCCAGGCCCAGCACGTCGCGACCCAGCGGCTGCACAACGGCGGGTACAACTGCATCGCCGGGCAGGTCGTCGTCCTGAGCAGCGACTGGCCCCAGCGCGAGGAGTTCGTCGCCCAGCTGCGGACGGCGATGGACACCGCCCCCGGGCGCGAGCCCTGGTACCCCCGCAGCGGGGAGCGTGTCGCGTCGGCGGCTGCCTCCTACGGCGACGCCGAGCGGCTGGGACCCGATGGCGGGCGGCTCCTCGTGGATGCCCGGGGGTCGGACTCGGCATTGGTCGTCGAGACCACTGAGTACTTCTCGCCCGTCCTGGGCGTCGTCGACGTGCCCGGCGCGGGTCAGGCGTTCCTCGACGCCGCCGTCGCCCTCGTCAACGACGACTTCGTGGGGACGCTCGGCGCGAATGTCCTCGTCGACCCGGCGACGCTGAAGACGCTGGGGGCCGGGTTCGAGGAGGCCATCGCCCGCCTCGAGTACGGCACTGTCGCCATCAACGCCTGGACCGGCGTCGGCTTCCTCACCGCGAACGCCTCCTGGGGTGCGTTCCCCGGCCACACCCTGGAGGTCGTGCAGAGCGGCATCGGCATCGTGCACAACGCGCTCCTGCTCGACGGCGTGGAGCGCACCGTCGTCCGCGGCCCGTTCCGTCCCTTCCCCCGCTCGGCGGTCGGCGGGGAGTTCGCCCTCTCCCCCAAGCCGCCGTGGTTCGTCTCGGCCCGCAGCGCGCGCAGCACCGGTGAGCTCCTCACCCGGTTCGCGGCGAAGCCGTCATGGGCGAAGCTCCCCCGGATCTTCGGGTCGGCCTTCAGGGCCTGAGGCATCGGGTCCGGCGCCTCGTGCCTCTGGATCTGGATCCTGTCCGTCCGCAGGTGCGAGTGGAAGGCGGGCCCCGAGGGCGATGCGCGCTTCGTCGACGAGATTTTCGACCAACTGCTCTGAATCGCGCCGATCACGCCCTCCCCGGCAGCGCCTCGGGACACGTATTTTCTCCGCTCGGGTCACAAGACGGGAGCCACGTCGAGCTGAGGGACCGCGCCCACCTCGCATGCTGAATGGTCACCAAAGACATCAGGCGTGTGCGGCTCCGGGAAGAAGCGCCGGGCGTGGAGCCGCTCCAGTCCCGGAAGAAGCGCCGGGCGTGGAGCCGCTCCGCCGCCTGTGGTCAGGCAGCAGCCGTGCCCGGCAGCAGTACCGAGAGCACGCGCGCGATGACCGTGAAGCCTGCGGCGTCGTACAGGCGTCTGCCCGGTCCACCGTCGACGACGGACAGCTCGAGCGCTGGCAGGCCCGCGGCGTAGGTGCCGAGCAGCGCGTGGGCCAGCAGCGCTCGTCCGAGGCCCCGGCCCTGGGCTGCTGGTGCGACGGCCAGGTTGAGCATCCAGCCGCAAGGGGTGGGGCGCCACGGCACTGGTCCGGCGACGAGGACGTGCCCGTGGCTACGGCTATCCGGGCCGCGCACGCGGGCTGAGGCCCCGGCGAGAGCGGGAACGTCGGCGTCCGGCGCGAACATGCCCGATACCTCGGCGCTGGCCTCGGGTGTCCAGGTGCCATCGGGATGCCGGTCGGCGTAGGCTTGGGTCAGGGACTCCTCCAGGGTGGCGTCCCACCCCCCGGCCACCAGCTGCCAGCCGCTGGGCAGCGAGGGTGGCAGCAGACCGGTCAGGTCGTGCCGCAGGTCGGTGGCTGCCCGGGTCAGCGTCAGACCTCGGGCGACCAACGCGTCGGCGAGCCGGTCGTCCGGGGTATCCAGCCGCCGACCAGCCAGGAGTCGCATG
>JBBQAB010000431.1:0-2069 GCA_038198385.1 Propionibacteriales bacterium | reverse complement strand
TGCTGGAAGGCATCGGCAGGCACGAGGGTCCGTGTCCTCGTTGGCGATCCGGGCGCCGATGCGGTGAAGGCTCGAGCCGCAGAACTCTCGATCGCCTGGTTACCTGACCGTTGTCGCAGCACGATCCAGTACCTCGAGCAGGTTGCCTCGACCCCCGGAATCAACGTTCGCCCGCACGGCACCACCCACTACGCGAGCCTGTTCCGCTTCGACGACATCCTGCTCGCCAACACCCACGCCTTTGGCACCTGGTCCTGCCACTCGCCAGTAATGCAGCTCCGCCGCTCGTCACCGGGGGCACTTTTCAATTTCTACTGCAGATCATTTGACCGCGCTTGGAGCACATCAGCGCCGACGGTTACGCGAACCCAAGGAGAGTGACGACAGGCTGGGAGCACGGGCGGTTCATCACAATCAAATCCGGGATTGAGGAGATGGGCTGTCGGCAGCGCCGTCCAGAGGTCCGTCGGGATGACGCGCCATGCGCGAACCGATCACAGCCGCACGACCAAGCACCTCGGTGGCTTCAGTTCAGTCATAAAGCCCCACTTTCTGTCGGACGTTCCAGGTGCCCGGCCTGTCTGTGTGCAAACCCATGCCCGACCAGCCAGCAGCTACTGGTTCTGGAGCTCGTTACCGAGAACATGAAGCCGGTGGCGGCACCGGAACCACAGTCCTGTGGTGCGGGAACACCGGTAGGTGCCCAGCCACCCGAGGGTCCGGACGAAGACATCGACCCGGCGGCTAGGACCGTCGGGTTTCCCCGGCGCGGTGGCGAGAAGCTGGCGGTACCAGCCCTCGTAGCGGTCGAGGACAAGCGCCTCCTGCTGACCCCTCCGGCACTGCGAAGCGAAGTCTAGTCGGCGGGTGACGGCCAAGTGAGTGGTTCCAGAGGGGCGTAGCCGCATGGAACCAGCTGTGGAACTTGCCGGAACCGGGCTCCTCCCACACCTTTGTCCACTCGGGATCGGACAGCCGGGTCGTGTAGGGGTGGAATAGGGACCCGCGCAGCGGCGTCGTCTGGCCCGAGATGCCCGCAAGGTCAGGTCCGCCTGCCGTGCCCGGTTCGACGTCCTGCCCCCAGGCGAGGACGTCGAAGAGGCGGGGGCCCACCACCGCTGGACGGTGGCCAGGACCGGATCCTCGGTGGGTCGGCCGAGCTGGTCCCAGCGTGCCAGGCCGCGCATGGGATAGGCCCAGCCGAGACCGTAGGTGATCAGCTGGAGGAGCGGGGCCCACCATGCAACGAGCTCGTCGAAACGCTTCTCTCTGTGCGGGTCGGGCGGCGGCTGATGTTGCCCCGCAGGGTCCGCCGCCGCCCACGCCAGCGGGAGCCATCGGACCACGGTCCTGAGTCGCCGGTGGCGTGCGATGACCAAGCGCCCGGGTTCCAGTCGTCCATGGTGAGGACCCTAGGCCAGGCACTTCTTCCTGGTAGTCGGGCCTAATCCTCTGAAGGTTCCGTGTAGCTGGAGGCCAGCCGCCCTCTACCGGAGATGTATAGCAACCGGGCGCGGGACCGGCCTCAGCCGAAACGTCCGTTGCTGGCGTAAGCAGACCCGCGGCGGCGCCAGCCCTTAGGGTTCTGGTGTGGAGCAGGGCAACGGCGCCGGTCGTGCGGGGTACGGGGTGAAGCTGGTCCGGGGCCCCTTCCTCCGGCTGGACCCCCATCCCCGGCACGTCGACGACGCCACATCGCTGGCCACTCTGTGTGATGAGCTGCGGGCCGAGCAGCCCGACCGGCTGCTGGCGGCGGACCTCTTCAGCGGTGCAGGCGGCCTGAGCCTGGGGCTGCAGGAGGCCGGGATCGAGGTCGTGTTCTCGGTGGACCACGACGCGGAGGCGGTCGAGACGCACCGCCACCACTTCCCGGGTATGAGCGTGGACTGGGACCTGTCCGACGCGGCGAAGGTCGAGGAGGCCGCCGGGCTCATCCGGGCCGCGGGAATCGACGTGCTGGTTGGCGGGCCACCGTGTCAGCCGTTCTCCAAGGCGGGCCGGTCCGGGATCAGGCACAGGGTCAGACGCGGTTTGCGCGACCCCCATGACCAGCGTCGCGACCTGTGGCG
>JBBQAB010000430.1:0-3395 GCA_038198385.1 Propionibacteriales bacterium | reverse complement strand
GTCAGGGTCGTCGGTGTCGAGGGAGAAGGTCTCCTGGGAGCCGACGCTCCGCTCGGGCTCCCGGGGGTTCACCCGGCGCGCATCCCGTCCCCAGGCCAGCTGGTGCAGCATCACCCCGGACTGCGGGCCGAACGCCCGCTGCAGGGTCCCGCGGGGGGTGTGTGCGAGATCGGCCACGGTGTAGAGGCCGAGCCGGTGCAGCTTGTCCGCCGTCGCCTCCCCCACCCCCCACATCTCCTCCACCGGCAGGGGGTGCAGGAAGGACACCACGCCCCCGACGGGGACCTCGACCAGGCCGTCGGGCTTGGCGGCCCGGGAGGCGATCTTGGCCACGAACTTGGACGGGCCGATACCCACCGAGCAGGTGATCTGCTGCTCGTCGGCGACGACCGCCCGCAGGTGCTCCCCGATGGTGGCCGGGCTGCCGAACATCCGCACCGCACCGGTGAGGTCGAGGAAGGCCTCGTCGACCGAGGCGGACTCGACCACCGAGGTGACCGTCTCGAACACGGCCACGATGGCGCGGGAGACGGCCGCATAGCTGTCGAAGTCGGGCGGCACGAAGGTGGCCAGCGGAGCCAGCCGCCGCGCCTGGGTCGAAGACATTCCCGACCGTACGCCGAGGGCCCGCGCCTCGTAGGTCGCCGACAGGACCACGCCCCGGGAGGAGCCGCCCACGATGACGGGGGTCCCCCTCAGCTCGGGACGGGTCCGCAGGGCCACCGAGGCGTAGAACGCATCCATGTCCACGTGCAGGATCGTACGCTGGCTCACCCGGGCGACCGCCTGCTATCGAACACGTGTTCGATTATAGCCCCAGGGGCCCCATCCCCTGGGCCGGGCCAGAACGGCCCCACGGAACCCGACCGTGCCCGAGTCAGACGTCCAGGTCTGAGGCTCGCGGGCGACGTCGGGGCGCGAGGTTAGGCACCTAGATCTGAAGGGCGGAGCGGACGGAGAGCTGGGCGAAGACGTGGACCTGCGGGGCCAGGGCCCGGAAGGCCGGGTCCTGGGCGATGTCAGCCTCCAGGGCCGCCAGCACCGCGTACGCGCCGGCCTGGCTCTCCAGTGTCGACTCGGGAACGTGGTCGGCGACGGCCCCGATCCCGTGGCTGGCGACCACCGTGAAACCGGCCTCCGTCACGAGGCGGACGACACCGTCGTGGTCGAAGCGGTCCGGGTCGGCGTACGCCTGGCGGGCCAGCTCGAGGTGGCCGGCCAGGGCCTGGGTCAGCACCACGGAGTGCCGCTGGGAGACCAGGAGGCTGAGGACGCCACCCGGACGCAGGACGGCCGCCATCGCCGCGAGCGCCTCCGCCGGGGAGTCGACCACCTCCAGGACCCGGTGGCAGACGACGACGTCGGCGCCCTCGGAGGCGACCAGAGCCACCAGGTCGGCGGCGTCGCCCTGGACCCCGCGGACCCGACTGCCGAGACTGGCGTCGGCGGTGCGGCGGTCCAGCGAGGCGAGGGCGTCCGGGCTCGGGTCGATGACGGTCACCTGGTGTCCACGTTCGGCGAGCGAGATGGCGAGGCCACCCGTCCCGCCGCCGAGGTCCACCACGTCGAGGGGGCGGGAGCCGCCCGGCAGCAGGTCATCCAGCTGGGTCAGCAGCAGGTCCACCAGGAAGGTCTGCGACACGGAGCGACGCCGGCGCGGCTCAGCCATCGGTGGTGGCTCCCCGCGGTGCTGCTCCCGGCATGCTGTCCTCCTGGTCGGCGTCCGCACCGGGTCGGTGCGCTCCGCAGCCTAGTCGGCAGGACGGACCGGGTGACCTGCACCGGCGTAGAGCGGGCCGGCTCAGGGGCGACGGGAAGCCCCCAGCGGACTGGCAGGCCCACGGCGGCAGGACCAGCCCCCGGCGGTCTGCCGGACCACGGCGGCGACACCAGTCCCCGGCGGTCTGCCGTGCCCACGGCGACGGGCCGGATCCGCGCTGGCGGGGACTAGTCATGGACTAGTCCAGGGCTAGTCCCCGCGGCAGGCCGACCCGGCGCAGCGGCACCTCCCCGGGGGGCGGCACCGCCGCCCGGGTCCACCTCGGCTTCACCCGGCCTCACCCGGCCTCTGTTTCGGCTCAGCGGCCCGCGCTGCCCGGGCTGCTGTGCCAGAGCTTGCCCGGGGCGGACTGACCGCCCCCGTCGACCAGGGGCCGGTTCTCGCTCACCAGGGCACGACGCTGCCCCATCCCGCCGGCGCGGGTGTGGTTCTGGGTGTCGGCCGGTGTGGCCGACGGCGGCGCGAGGTCGGTGGCCGACGCGTCGCCGGGCGCGTGCGGGGGCCGGCTCGCCCGACCGGCCGCCGTACCCGGATCAGGCTTGTCCGAGGCGTCCATCAGCGTACGGATCGCGGCGGTCGCCCGGTCTGCGTCGCCGGTGTCGTCCAGGACCCCCCGCCAGTGGGCGTGCAGCGCGTGCAGGTCCCAGCCCCCGGTGGCCCGCACCGACACCCCCCGCGGCCCGGTCCGGCGTAGGACGCCTCGGACCAGCAGCACCCAGGCGGCGAAGACGGTGCCGGCGTACGGGCCCTGGACGTCCTCGAAGAAGGTGGCGTCGACCGGCCCGGTGCTGTCGTCCAGGGTCAGGAAGACGACCCGGCGACCCGAGCGGATCGGCGGGGTCTGGGTCGCGACCTTGACCCCCGCCACCAGCAGCTCCCGGCGGCTCCGGGCGGCGAGCAGATCGGCCGAGAAGACCACCCCCAGGGCGCGCAGGAACGCTCCGTAGAAGTCGAGGACGTGCCGGCTGGCGTCCAGCCCGAGGATGCTCAGCTCGGCCCGGACCCGCTCGGTGTCGGTCATCTCCGGCAGACCGGAGGTGACCAGACCCGTCCCCGACCCACCGCGCCCCGCGGCGGAGGCGCGCTCCGTCGCCGGCCCGGACGGCCCCGACGGCTCAGACGCCTCAGACGGCTCAGACGCCGCGGGCTGCGGCGAAGCGTACGCCGTCTCCACCTTGGTCCGCAGGTCGGCCGGGTCAGCCGGGTCAGCCGGGTCAGCCGGGTCAGTCGGGTCAGTCGGGTCAGTCGGGTCAGTCGGGTCAGTCGTACGACCTTCCGGCGGCGGCCCGGAGAAGTCGAGCACGGCCTGGATCTCGGGGGGCCGTACCGGCCGGGTGGTCTGGGCCTGAGCGCGGGCCCGCTCCCTGGCCTCGGCCCAGGGGCGACCGGCCGGCCGGGGGCCAGGCCGGCCCGGAAGCGCCGCGCCGTCGGTGCCCTCTCCGGCCCCTCGCGGTCCCGAACCGGACCCGGCACGATGGGCGGTCGGATCGGGGCCGAACGGCACCGGGGCCGAGCCCCGGCCGTGGCGCCGGGAGGCCCGCGCGTCCACCTGGGCCTCCCGGCGCAGGTCGGCGAGCGCCAGCAGCAGGTCGCGGCGCGTCACCTGCCCCCGCCG
>JBBQAB010000429.1:0-2892 GCA_038198385.1 Propionibacteriales bacterium | reverse complement strand
GGGGTCAGCAGCTGGACCAGCTCGACCTCGGGCTGCTGGCCGCTCACGTCGCTCACTCGTGGGTCCTTTCCTGCCTCTGCGGGATCCCCGCGCTTACGTCGGTCCCGAGCAGGATCGGCGTACGCGATGCAGACGGGCCCCGGTCGCCAGTCCCTGCCGACCGGGTCGCCGCGTCGCTCAACCTCGGGCCCCCTGGTGCGGGAGCCCCCTCCGGACGGACTCGGTCATCCCTTGTGAGGACGCCGCCTCCGGGCCGGATTCCGACAACCTACCGCCTGGTAACCAGGGCGGGAAAACAACTTGCAGGTCCTAACGCTTTGGCTTTGCGCGCCGCGCTCCGCGCGCCGCCGGCGGGAGCGGGTCAGCCTCCGGCCGCGCCGGACGTCGGGGACCCGGTCCCCGCCTGGAAGCGGAGGATGCGCACCAGCGCCGCGGCGACCGCCTCGGGGCCGGCGGCCAGGGACACCCGTACGGTGTCGTGGCCGTGGACGGGGTCGAAGTCGGTGCCCGGGGTCAGGGCCACCCCCTGCTGCTCGAGCAGCGCCGAGCACCAGGCCCGGGAGTCGCCGTACGCGCCGAGGGTGGTCCCCAGGCCCGCGTAGACGTAGAACGCCCCGTCGGCGGGGGCGACGTCGGTCCAGCCCAGGTCGGGCACCGAGTCCAGCAGCAGCCGCCGGGCGTCGGAGAACTCTGCCACCGCCGTCTCGGCCTCGGCGTAGGAGGCGGCGGTGAAGGCCTCGACCGCGGCGTGCTGGGCGGGCACCGGGGGGCAGAGGGCGAAGTTCCCGGCCAGCGCGTCGACCGTGGCCAGCAGGTCGGCCGGGACCAGGCACCAGCCCAGCCGCCAGCCGGTCATCCCCCAGAACTTGGAGAACGAGGAGATGACGATGCTCGACCGGTCGTGGGTCCACGCGCAGGCGCCGACCTCGCCGGTGTCGGTGATGCCGTGGTAGATCTCGTCGCTGATCAGGCGTACGCCGTTCGCGGCACACCAGGACGCCAGTGCCGCCAGGTCCGCCGCCGAGACCATGGTGCCGGTCGGGTTGGCCGGCGAGGCGACCATCAGGCCGGCCAGGGGCTGCTCGGCGTGGGCCGCGGCCACCAGGGCCACGTCGGGCCGGTAGCCGTGCTCGGGACCGCAGTCCAGCTCGACCACCTCCGCACCCAGGGAGGTCAGGATGTTGCGGTAGGCCGGGTAGCCCGGGCGCATCAGGGCCACCCGGTCGCCCGGGTCGAAGGCGGCGAGGAAGGCGAGCAGGAACGCCCCCGAGGACCCGGTGGTGAGCGCGATCTGGGCCGGGTCGACCTCTAGGTCGTACCAGCGGCGGTAGTGGCCGGCCAGAGCCCGCCGGAGCGGCGCGATGCCGAAGGTCTCGCTGTAGCCCAGCGGGGTCCGGTCGCTCATCAGGGTCGCGGCCCGACGGCGTACGTCGGAGGGGGCGCCCTGGGACGGCTCACCGGCACAGAGGGAGATCACGTCGCGGCCCGCGGCCCGCAGCTCCGCGACCCGGTTCAGGATGCTCATCACCGCGAAGGGCGGGACCCCCGCGCGCGCCGAGGGACCGTACGGTCGGGTCACGAGGCCAGACCCCGCTTCCGGGCGCGGTAGGCGGCGACGTTGGCCCGGTTGCCGCAGCCCGACTCGCAGTAGCGCCGGGACTTGTTCTTCGACAGGTCGACCAGGACGTGGTCACAGTCCTCGGCGCTGCACAGGCGCAGCCGGTCGAGGTCGTCGGAGCGGACCAGGTCGAGGACGCCCATCGCCGCCTCGGCGGCGATCCGGTGGGCGAGCGGGGCCTCGGGCCGGGTCACGTGCAGGTGCCAGTCGAACTCGTCGTGCTTGCTGAGATAGGGACGGGCGTCCGCGTCGGCCAGAATCTGGTTGACCGTCTCGGCCGCCTCGGCCCGGTCGGTGACCGACCACACCTCCCGCAGCCGGGACCGAACCCGGCGGACCGAGGCCAGCTCGGCCGCCGAGCCGAGCAGCACGCCCGACATCGGGGACCCGGCCAGGAAGGCGTCCAGACCAGCCTGGTCCTCGAGTGAGTCAACGCCGTCACTAAGGGTGTTCACCAACGCCGCCGTCTGGACGAGCGCCACCTCGGTGTCATGAGTAAAAAGCATGTTGACTCCTGACGGTCGACTGATCTAGTGTCATGAGTGTAGTCCTCTGTTGGTAATGACACCCTCCCCGGGAGCGATGTCCTCCCTACCGACGCCGACCACCCCGTGACCACGACCGTGGGTCACCCCTGTTCCTCGTGAGGAGGCCCGCATGAGCACCCTGGCTACTGCACCCGAGACCGTCGTCCCCGCCCGCCGATCCACCACCGGCCTGTTGTTCGCCGTGGGCTCGTCCGCGGCCTTCGCCCTCTCCGGCCCGTTGGCCCGGGCCCTGCTGACCATCGGCTGGACCCCGGCCGCGGTGGTCTCGGTCCGGATCGGCGGGGCGTTCCTGGTGCTGCTGGTGCCCTGCCTGCTGATGCTGCGGCGTACGGGGCTGCCCTCGCGTCGCCAGTCGGGCCGGGCGGTGCTGTACGGCATCATCGCGGTCGCGCTGGCCCAGCTCTGCTACTTCAGCGCAGTGCAGTACCTCTCGGTCGGGGTGGCCCTGCTGCTGGAGTACCTGGCGCCGGTCCTGCTGATCGGCTGGCACTGGGCGCGTAGCCGGCGGCGCCCGGCCACCCCGGTCTTCGTCGGAGCGGCGCTGGCCCTGAGCGGCCTGGCTCTGGTCCTCGACCTGAGGGGCGGGGTCACGCTCAACCCGATCGGGGTTCTCTGGGGTCTGGGCGCGGCCGTCTGCCTGTCGGCCTACTTCGTCCTCAGCGAGGAGGGCGGCGGGGTGCCTCTGTCCCCGCTACTGCTCACCACCGTCGGCACGGGCGTCGGCGC
>JBBQAB010000428.1:0-4124 GCA_038198385.1 Propionibacteriales bacterium | reverse complement strand
GACGATCGCCATCTGGGTCACCACCTGCTCCAGGGCGGGGACCAGGAGCACCCCCATGGCCAGCACGATGGCGAGCAGGTTGCCCCAGAGGTAGCCACGGGCGGCGGCCCCCAGGGTGCCCTGCAGGTTGGACAGGGTGCTGGTCCACTCGGAGGCCGAGAAGAAGTAGGCGATGACCTCGGGCGGGCTCGGGATCGACCCGCTGGCCTGGAACAGCACGGCGGACGCCACCCACCACAGGGCCACGATGACCAGCACCCCGACGAGGCCGCCGAGCCAGGTGGGCGTGGCCTCCAGCCGCTGCCGCCGCGAGGGACGCGCCGGCGCGTCCACGACCGTCGGAGTGACGCTCACTCCTCACCGCCGCGGCCGAAGAGGATCTCGGACAGCCGGTCGGCGTAGGCGTGGAACTCCGGCGTCCGCATCATGTCCGGGGTCCTGGGTCGGGGCAGGTCGATGGTCACGACCTCGACCACCCGGCCGGGCCGCGGGCTCATCACCGCCACCACGTCGGACAGGAAGACCGCCTCGTTGATGCCGTGGGTGACCATCAGGGTGGTCGCCGGCTTCTCGGTCCAGATCCGCAGCAGCTCGACGTTCAGGCGCTGCCGGGTCATGTCGTCCAGGGCGCCGAACGGCTCGTCCAGCAGCATCACGGACGGCTTCACCACCAGGCACCGGGCGATGGCCACGCGCTGGCGCATACCGCCCGAGAGCTGAGCGGGCTTGGCCTTCTCGAAGCCCTGCAGCCCTACCAGCGAGATGAGGTCCTCGATCAGGCCCGGCTCGGGTCGGATGCCGGCGACCTCGAGCGGGACCCGGATGTTGGCGGTCACTGTCCGCCAGGGCAGCAGGGCCGCGTCCTGGAAGGCGATTCCGAGCTGGTGCTGGCGCCGCAGCTCCAGGGTGGAGAGACCGTTGACGAGCGCCCGACCCCCGGTGGGAGTCTCCAGACCGGCGAGGATCCGCAGGATCGTGGACTTGCCGCAGCCCGAGGGCCCCAGCAGGGACAGGAAGGACCCGCGGGCGGTCCCGAGGTCGGTGGCCTGCAGCGCCTGGACCGACGCGCGTCCCAGGCTGAAGGTCTTGCTCAGGCCCTGGATGTTGAGCCCGGAGGCCGCCCCGGGCTCGGTGACCGGGTCCCGTGTCGCCCTCGGCGAGCCTGCCCTGGTCACCGCGGCGTCCGCCGACGTCGGCTCGGTGTTCGTCGTCATGCGGTCACGCCTTCCCCTGGAGTGTGCGCGGATCGGGCCGTCAGCCCTGGATCAGCGACGGGTTCTCGGCGTAGATCTCCTTGACCAGGCTGAGGTCGAAGAGCTCCTCGGCGGCGATGGTGATGCTCAGCGCGCCGAGGGAGGCGATGATCTTGGCCACGAAGTCGTCGGTCAGGGTGAAGATACCGTTCGTCTTCGTGTCCGCGGTCGCCACCAGCTCGTTCTGGGCCTTGAGCTGCTCCAGCTGACCGGCGTACTTGAGCTTGAGGTCCTTGCCGTACGTCTCCACCGCGAGCTTGGCGCCGCCCTCGGGGTCGGACAGGGCGTCGTACCAGCCCTTCATCTCGGCGGTGAGGAACGCCTTCAGCTTGGCCCGGTCCTTGTCCAGGGTGTCCTGCAGGACGACGAAGGTCTCCGAGCTGAGGGGCAGGCCGTTGTCGGCGAAGGACAGGGTCACCGGGGTGAA
Source organism: Propionibacteriales bacterium (assembly GCA_038198385.1). Classification (GTDB taxonomy): domain Bacteria; phylum Actinomycetota; class Actinomycetes; order Propionibacteriales; family Propionibacteriaceae; genus Microlunatus. The sequence continues at coordinate 2,444 of JBBQAB010000428.1, read as the reverse complement.
GCCCTCGGCCTTGACCAGGAACGGCTCGTTGGTCAGGTAGGCCATGAAGCCGTCGACCTTCTTCTCGGTCAGCGGGGTCGGCTCGTATTGGACCACCGTGGTCGTGAAGGTTGAGGTGTCGACGCTGTTGGCCTTGCAGAACCCGTCGAAGATCGACTGGTTGGTGCCGGCCTGGATGCCGATGGTCTTGCCCGCCAGGTCGGCGACCGTCCGGATCGGCTTGCCCTCCTCCAGCGACAGGATGCAGAAGGGGTTCTTCTGGAAGGTGGAGCCGATGATCTTGAGCGGGGCCCCCTGCTCGGTGATCAGGCGCGCGGTGGCGTCGGGCGCGGACAGGCCGACGTCGATCGTCCCGGCGACGACCAGGGCGTCCGCGCTGTCGACGGGGCCGGTGACCAGGTCGACGCTCTCGAAGCCCGCATCCTTGTAGTAGCCCTTGGAGTCGGCGAAGAACTCACCGGCGAACTCGATGTTCTTGATCCAGGACAGCTGGAGCGACAGCGTGCCGTGGGTGCCCGGGGCGACGGCGGAGGCCGATCCCGAGGCCGCCGGAGCGGACGCGGCCGAGGAGGCTGAGCCGCCGGTCGCACCGCCGGAGCCGCAGGCCGCGAGCGCCGCAAGGCTGAGGGCACCCAGGCCGCTGGAGGCGAGGAAGGTCCGACGGGAGCTCGAACCGGACACGGTGGCGAAGGCGGCTCGGGCCAGGTCGGCGGAAGGGACGGTCTGGGGCATCACGGGTCTCCATGGGTGGGTGCGCGAGAGTGGTGAGTCGGGGGCCACGGGGTGGGACGTCAACGCGTTCAGGGTGCCAAATTCGCTGGGCGGATGTGTGTCGCCATCGTAACGGGGGTATGTCGACATCCCCCGCACTTGCCCCACCGGTCAGGACACACCGTCCTGGCCCGGTCGGCCTGAGGGTCCTCGGTACGATCGCCAGATGACTGCCGTCAGCCCGCCGCACCCTGCCCTCACCCTCGACGACTTCGACCCGACCGTACGCCTGCAGGACGACCTCTACCGACACGTGAACGGGCGCTGGCTCGACCGTACGGAGATTCCCGCCGACAAGTCCCTCTCCGGGGCCTTCATGGACCTGCGGGACGGCGCCGAGGAGGCCGTCCGGGAGATCATTACCACCCTGGAGCCGGGCGAGCCGGGCTCGGACCGGGCCAAGATCGCCGACCTCTACGCCAGCTTCATGGACGAGGACACCATCGAGGCGGCGGGAGCCTCCCCGCTGGCGCCTCCACTGCGGCGGATCGACGCCGCGGCTGACCCGGAGCAGCTGATGCGACTGCTGGGCGGTTTCACCCGCCGGTCGGTGGCGGGCCTGTTCTCCTTCGAGTCCGAGTCCGACCCCGGGGACCCCGACCGCTACGTGGTCTTCCTCGGTCAGGGCGGCCTGGGCCTGCCGGACGAGGAGTACTACCGGCTCGACACCTACGCCGAGATCCGCCAGCAGTACCTCGCCCACATCGCCCGCAGTCTCGCCCTGGCGAAGCTGCCCGGGGCCACCGAGCTGGCCCAGCAGGTCCTGGACCTGGAGACTGAGATCGCCGCCGCCCACTGGGACAAGGTCCGCTGCCGCGACCTGCGCCTGGCGTACAACCTGATGCCGCTGCAGGAGTTCGTGGACTCCAGCCCCGGGCTGCGCTTCCGGGCCTACCTCGAAGGAGCGCAGATCGAGGAGCAGGTGATGGCCGACCTCGTGGTCACCCAGCCCTCCTTCTTCACCGACGCGGCCGCACTGATGACCCCCGAGCGGATGCCCGCCTGGCGGGCCTGGGCCAGCTGGAAGCTGGTCTCCTCGCTCGCGCCCTACCTGTCGCGCGCCTTCGTGGCCGAGCAGTTCTCCTTCTACGGCACCGTCCTCTCGGGCACCCCCACCCTGCGCGAGCGGTGGAAGCGCGGGGTCGGCCTGGTCGAGGGTGCCCTCGGTGAGGCCGTGGGCCAGCTCTACGTCGAGCGGCACTTCCCCCCGTCCGCCAAGGAGCGGATGGACGTCCTGGTCGGCAACCTGATCGAGGCGTACCGGCGCTCGATCACCGGGCTGGACTGGATGACCGAACAGACCAAGGCCCGCGCCCTGGACAAGCTGGACAAGTTCACCCCCCACATCGGCTACCCGAGAACGTGGCGGGACTACTCTGCCCTGGAGATCCGTCCCGACGACCTGCTCGGCAACGTGATGCGGGCCACCAGCTTCGAGGTCAACCGTTCCCTGGCCAAGATCGGTCAGCCGGTCGACCGCGAGGAGTGGCTGATGACGCCCCAGACGGTCAACGCCTACTACCACCCGCTCAAGAACGAGATCGTCTTCCCGGCCGCGATCCTGCAGCCGCCGTTCTTCAACGCCGACGCCGACGACGCGGTGAACTACGGCGGGATCGGGGCGGTGATCGGGCACGAGATCGGCCACGGCTTCGACGACCAAGGCTCCACCT
>JBBQAB010000427.1:0-12438 GCA_038198385.1 Propionibacteriales bacterium | reverse complement strand
GTCTCCCTCGTGGAGGGCGACGTCTGCGACGCCGCCCTGGTCGACTCGCTGGTCGCCCGGCACCCGGTGGTTGTGCACTTCGCGGCCGAGTCGCACAACGACAACTCCCTGCACGACCCCTCGCCGTTCCTGCAGACCAACCTGATCGGGACCTACACCCTGCTCGAGGCCGTCCGCAAGCACGGGGCGCGCTACCACCACATCTCCACCGACGAGGTGTACGGGGACCTGGAGCTGGACGACCCGCAGCGGTTCACCGAGGCGACGCCGTACAACCCCTCCAGCCCCTACTCCTCGACCAAGGCGGGCTCGGACCTGCTGGTCCGGGCCTGGGTGCGCTCCTTCGGGGTCCAGGCCACGATCAGCAACTGCTCCAACAACTACGGGCCCTTCCAGCACGTCGAGAAGTTCATCCCGCGCCAGATCACCAACGTGGTCGACGGGATCCGCCCCAAGCTCTACGGCGCGGGCCACAACGTGCGCGACTGGATCCACGCCGACGACCACAGCGCCGCCGTCCTGCGGATCCTGGAGCAGGGCCGGATCGGGGAGACCTACCTGGTCGGGGCGGACGGGGAGAAGAGCAACCAGGAGGTGATCGAGACGATCCTGACCCTGATGGGCCAGCCGGCCGACGCCTACGACCACGTCACCGACCGGGCCGGGCACGACCTGCGCTACGCCATCGACTCGACCAAGCTGCGCTCCGAGCTGGGCTGGGCGCCGTGCTACCGCGACTTCGCCTCCGGGCTGGCCCAGACCGTCGCGTGGTACCGCGAGAACCAGGCCTGGTGGCGCCCCCAGAAGGCGGCCACCGAGGCCCGGTACGCCGCGGCCGGCCAGTGAGCGGGGACCGCCGATGAGCAGCGAGCTGACCCTCACCGCCACCGCCATCCCGGGGCTCCTGGTCCTGGACCTGCCGGTGCACGGCGACAACCGGGGCTGGTTCAAGGAGAGCTGGCAGCGGGCGAAGATGGTCGCGGCGGGGCTGCCGGACTTCGGGCCGGTCCAGAACAACGTCTCCTTCAACGCCACCGCCGGGGTCACCCGCGGCTTTCACGCCGAGCCCTGGGACAAGTACGTCTCGGTCGCCACCGGCGCCGTCTTCGGGGCCTGGGTGGACCTGCGGGCCGGTGACACGTTCGGGGTGTCGGTGACGGTGGAGATCGCCCCGGGCCGCGCCGTCTTCGTCCCCCGCGGGGTGGCCAACGCGTTCCAGACCCTGGAGCCGGGCACCGCCTACTCCTACCTGGTCAACGAGCACTGGAGTGTGGCGGCCAAGGCCTCGTACGCGTTCGTGAACCTGGCCGACGAGACGGTGGCCGTGGACTGGCCGATTCCGCTGGAGTCCGCGGAGCTGTCCGAGGCCGACCGCCGGCACCCGCGCCTGGCTGAGGTCACCCCCACGCCCCGCCCCCGCACCCTCATCGTGGGCGCGGGTGGCCAGCTCGGGCTGGCTCTGGCCCAGGCCCTTCCCGAGGCGGTCGCGCTGGGCCGCGACCAGCTCGACCTGACCGACCCGGTTGCGCTGGCCGCTGTGCCCTGGTCCGACTTCGCCACGGTGGTGAACGCCTCGGCCTCCACCGCCGTCGACGCGGCCGAGACCCCGGACGGGCGTCGCCAGGCCTGGGCGGTGAACGTGACCGCGGTGGCTCGGCTGGTCGAGGTGGCCCGCGCCCACCGGCTCACCCTGGTGCACGTGTCGTCGGACTACGTCTTCGACGGCACTCGCGAGGTGCACGACGAGGACGAGCCGTTCTCCCCGCTCGGGGTCTACGGCCAGACCAAGGCAGCCGGGGACGCGCTGGTCGGCACCTGGGAGCGGCACTACCTGCTCCGTACCAGCTGGGTGGTGGGCCAGGGTCGCAACTTCGTCGCGACCATGGCCGGGCTGGCCGACCGTGGGGTCAGCCCGGCAGTCATCGACGACCAGGACGGGCGGCCGACCTTCACCCGTGATCTAGCCCGGGTCATCGTCGAGCTGCTGGGCGGGTCAGCCCCGTACGGGACCTACAACGTCAGCTGCTCGGGGCCGGCGATGACGTGGGCGGACCTGGCCGCCCGGGTCTTCGCGCTGCGGGGCCGTGACCCGGCCGACGTGCAGCGGGTCAGCAGCGCCGCGTACGGCGAGGGCAAGGTCCTGGCCCCCCGTCCGCAGCACAGCATGCTGGCCCTGGACAAGCTCGAGGCGGCCGGGATCATCCTGCCCACCACCGACGAGGCGCTCCGCCGCTACCTAGCCGGGCCGGCCTAGCTCGCCGTCGGCCCCGGCACGGCGTTGCGTCTGCGGCTCCCGACGGCGGCGCTGGTGGAGCCGTCGTCGGTGAAAGCCCCGTCGGAGGGGTGGCTCTGCGCACCCGGCAGCACGACCGGGTTCTCGGCCTCGGCGTCGGAGGGGTGGGCGGGGCCGGAACGGACAAGCAGGGTGAGCACGATCAGGACCGACCCCGCGGCGACCAGGCCCCAGAAGCCGGCCGTGGGTCCGCCGGAGTCGACCAGCCGACCCATCCCGGCCGCCCCCAGGGCCACCCCACCGGCCAGACCCATCGAGGTCCAGCCGAACGCCTCGGTCAGCCGCGCGGCAGGAACCGCGGACTGGGCGACCGCCACCGAGGCGATCATCGTCGGGGCGATGGCCAGGCCGCTCAGCACCAGCACGGGAACCAGCACGAGGGGCTGGTGCACGAAGGGCAGGGGCACCGTGGAAACGGCGAGCAGGATGGCGCTGGTCCGGAACCGGCGGGCCGGGGACGACCGCCAGGCGATGGTTCCCACCACCAGGCCCGAGGCCAGCGACCCGACCGCCCAGGTGAGCAGCAGCACTCCAGACAGCTCGACCACGCCGGCGGCCTCGGCGAAGGCGACGACTGCGACCTCCATGCCGCCGAAGATGGACCCGATCGCAGCGCTCGCCAGGGCCAGGGCCGCCAGCCGCCCGACCGGCAGCGGCGGCTCGTGCCGGTCCCGCTGCCGGTGTGGCCCCCCGTACGGAGGCTGGGTGCGCCGCCGACTCGCCAGCAGCAGGGCCCCGGTGACCCCGAGCGCCGCCGAGGCGACCAGTCCCAGAGCCGGGTGGACGGTGGTGGCCAGGAAGGTCGCGAGCACCGGTCCGACGATGAAGACAACCTCGTCCAGCATGGCCTCCACCGCGAAGGCGGTGTGCAGGAGCGGGTCCCCGGCCAGCCGGTAGGACCAGCGGGCCCGGACGCACGCCCCGGCGGAGGAGAAGCCCAGGCCGACCCCTGCGGCGGCGACGAGGCTGGCCGCCAGCGGCAGGCCCGCCTCGACGGTCGCGATCAGGACCGCCACACTGATCGTGTTGACCAGCATGGCGCTGACCAGCACCCTGGCCTGGCCGACCCGGTCGACCAGGCGTCCCCAGACTGGAGCGGCCACCGCGCCCGCCACTGTCCCCGCTGCAGCCACCAGACCGGCACGGCCGAACGAGCCGGTCTGCAGCGAGACCAGCAGCACCACCCCGAGCCCGGTCATCGACATGGGCATCCGGGCCACCAGGCCCGACAGGCTGAAGGCCCGTGCCTCGCGGTCGCGCAGTACCTGGCCGTAGGCGCGAAGGCCCGTTGTCACTCGATTTCCTCCTATGAGTCAAGATCGTCAGGTGAGCGATCTCGATCAAGATGTCGACCCCTCGGTCGGCCACCTCGTCTCCTCGGCCCCTGTGGGCTCCTCCCCCGACGACCTGACCCCGTACGAGGCGGTGTTGCTGGTTTCGTTCGGTGGTCCGGAGCGACCGGAGGAGGTGGTCCCGTTCCTGGAGAACGTCACCCGTGGCCGGGGGATTCCACGCGAACGGCTGGCCCAGGTGGGCGAGCACTACTTCCTGTTCGGCGGCAAGAGCCCGATCAACGACCAGTGTCGCACGCTGCTGGCGGCGCTGCAGGTCGAGATGGAAGCCCGCGGGGTGGACCTGCCCCTGTACTGGGGAAACCGGAACTGGGACCCCTAGCTGGACGCGACCCTGCGTCAGATCCAGGCCGACGGTCACCGCCGGGTGCTGACCGTGGTCACGAGCGCCTACCCGTCCTACTCCTCCTGCCGGCAGTACCGGGAGAACCTCTTCGACGCGCTGCAGGGCACCACCGTCGAGCTCGACCGGATCCGGCACTACGCCGACCACCCGGGCTTTGTGACCGCCTCGGTGGACGCGACCCTGGCGGCGCTGGCGGGGCTGGACGCTCCGGGCGGGGCCGCGGCCGGTGCCCGGCTGGTCTTCGTCACGCACTCCATCCCCCGCGCCATGGCGGAGTCGTCCGGCCCGCCGCCCCGCAGCGCCACGGGCTCCTACGTGGACTGGCACCGTGTCGTGGCCGCGGAGGTGACCCGCCAGGTGAGCGAGCGGCGGGGGAGCGCGTACGACTTTGACCTCGTCTACTGCTCACGCTCAGGCCCGCCCACCCAGCCCTGGCTGGAGCCGGACGTGAACGACCATCTGTCGGCGCTGCACGAGCACGGGGTGCCGGGGGTGGTGGTGGTGCCGATCGGCTTCATCTCCGACCACATGGAGGTCATCTTCGACCTCGACACCGAGGCCAAGGCCACCGCCGAGGAGCTCGGGCTGCCGTTTGCCCGGGCGGCGACCGCCGGGGTCCACCCGGCCTTCGTCTCCGGTCTGGTCGACCTGATGACCGAGCGGGCCGCCACGGCCCGGGACGAGGACCCGGCTCGGCCGGTCGTCTCGGGCGGGGTCGTGGGCTGGTACCGGTGCCAGCCGGGCTGCTGTCCGAACCTGCGCGACCCCGAGCGTGCGGCCGCGCTGCAGGTCGGCTCCTGACCGACTGGCTGAGCACGCGCTGAGGACCGGCAGAGCCGTGAGTGCGCTCACTCGGACTGGGGTCCTGAATCGGGAATTTTGCGCCGCGCCGCGCGTTGAAGCGGGCGCATCCACCTGTTGCGGCGCCGCGAGGCGGCGGTGTGATAGGCATGCGCACGAATCAGATGCGGAATCTGGGCCCCCAGGCCCGGGAAGGGAACAATGGCGACCGATTACGACGCCCCACGCAAGACCGAAGAAGAGCTCAACGAAGACAGCATCGAGGAGCTCAAGACCCGCCGCAACGACAAGAACTCCGGCAAGGTCGACGAGGACGAGGCCGAGGCGGCCGAAGCCTTCGAGCTGCCCGGTGCCGACCTCTCGCACGAGGAGCTGACCGTCCGGGTGCTGCCGCGCCAGTCCGACGAGTTCACCTGCGCCGGCTGCTTCCTGGTCCGCCACCGGAGCCAGATCGCCGAGGCCAAGGCCAACGGTGACGAGTACTGCTACGACTGCGCCGGCTGACCCTGCCCGCCAGTCCCGAAGTGAGCCGGGCTGACCCTGCCCGGTCACACGCGAACCGCCCCCGCCGTCGTGCGGCCGGCGGTTTTCGCGTCTGCGGACCCCCGGCTCGACGGCCGCGTAGGTTAAGCCCATGCTCTACCGCGAACGGCTGACCGTGCCGCTGGCCTGGTGGGTGCTCGCCGCCCTCTTCGCGCTCTCGCTCCTGCTGGCCATCGGGCTCTATCTGGGCCCGGTCTGGGGGGTAGGGGTGACCGCGGCGTTCCTGGCCGCCGCCGGTGCGGGCTTCTGGACCATCGCCGCCGTGATCGAGGTGGACACCGAGGCCGTACGGGTCGGTCGGGACCGGCTGGAGCTCGGCTACCTCGGTGACGTGGCCGCTCTGGACCCGGCTCAGTCCGACCGCCGCGCGGGCGTGGACGCGGATGCCCGCGCCCACCTGGTGCTGCGCCCCTACGTCGCGACCGCGGTCGAGCTGACCCTGGACGACGCGGGGGACCCCGCACCCTACTGGCTGGTCTCCAGCCGGCGACCGGCCGCTTTCGCGGCGGCCGTCCGGACCGCACGCGGGGTGCCACGGTGACCGGGGACGTCCCGGTGCAGCTGGTGCAGCTCGACCCTGGGCTCGAGCTCCCCTCCTACGCCCGTCCGGGCGACGCCGGGGCCGACCTGCGGGCCCGGGAGGACGTCCGGTTGGCGCCGGGGGAGCGGCGGGTGGTGGGGACCGGGGTCGCCATCGCGGTGCCCGGGGGGTACGCCGCCTTCGTCCACCCCCGCTCCGGCCTGGCCGCGCGGCACGGGGTGACGGTCCTCAACACGCCCGGCACGATCGACGCGGGCTACCGCGGGGAGATCCTGGTCTGCCTTCTCAACACCGACCGCGAGCACAGCGTGACCCTGCGCCGCGGCGACCGCATCGCCCAGCTCGTCGTGCAGCCCGTCAGCCGGGCCGTCTTCGCCGTGGTGGAGTCCCTGCCCGGGTCGTTGCGGGGGATTGGCGGTTACGGGTCGACCGGGGGAATACTGGGCCCTTCGTCCTCGACACCGGTCGACGACGTCCGCACGGCCGCAGAACCCGTTCGACAGGAGCCGAAGACCATGAAGCTGCCGGGTGAGATCGCGTGATCTTCCGTAGGGACAAGAAGCGTCGCGACCAGGCTGGCCCCGACCAGGCTGCCTCCGGTCAGGCCGGCGTCGACGAGCCTGGAGTGGGCGAGCGCGGGGTCGAGAGGGCCGGGGTGGACGAGGCCGGAGCAGACCTGACGGCGGAAGACTCGGAGTCGGAGGAGGTCGACCTGTCGGCGCTGGACGAGCAGGACTGGCGCGACGACGGCCCGTACGACATCGCCGAGATGCCGACGCCCGAGGAGGACGACGACGACCTCGACGACGTGCCGCAGCCGCCCAAGATCGACCTCGGCAGCCTCATCGTGACCGGGGTCCCCGGGTCTGAGCTGCGGCTGCAGGTCTCCGAGGAGAGCCAGCAGATCGTCTCGGCCATGCTGGTGATGGAGACCGCGGTCGAGCCGACGGCCGACTCGGGCGAGCAGACCCAGGTCTACTCCTCGGCCCTGGAGATCGGGGCCTACGCCGCGCCGCGCAGCGGGGGTCTGTGGACCGAGCTGCGCGAGGAGATCTCGGCCAGCGCGGTCGAGGCGGGCGGTTCGGCCTCCCTGGCGGAGGGGCCCTTCGGGGTCGAGCTGCGGCGCCTCGTGCCGGTGACCACCCCCGACGGTGAGGAGGGCTACCAGCCGTCGAAGATGTGGGTGGCCGAGGGTCCGCGCTGGCTGCTGCGGGGCATCGTCTACGGCCAGGCCGCCGTGGTCGAGGGCTGGGACAACCCGGTGGTCGCCGACGTCGTGTCGGCCTTCCGCCAGGTGGTTGTCCGCCGCGGCGACGAGGCCATGGCCCCCGGTGACCTGTTGCCGCTGTCGATGCCCGCCGGTCTCGTGACCGACGAGTCGGCTTGACCCGTCCACCCCGATGAGGAGCACGACGACCGTGACCGTGACATTCTGGGTCTCAAGACCCCTCTGCGTGTCAGGGTCCTCCTTGGCGTCGGGGTCTTCCTTGGTGTCGGGGCCATTATTGGTGTGGGGAAGTGATGTCTGATGAGCACAGAGAACAAGCTCCAGCGTGCGTGGCGGCGGCTGGCCTCCTCCAACGCCGAGCTGGAGTCCGAGGACCTGCAGCGCAACGTGCGGGACGAGGGCGCGGTGCCGATCAGGACCTGTGAGGACCGCCAGCAGGTGAGCCTCACCGGGACCGTCTGCACCGTCACGATCAACCCGCGGGAGGGTCACTCGGCTCTGGAGGTCGAGCTCCGGGACGGCTCGGGCACGGTCACCCTGGCGTGGCTCGGACGGCGACAGATCCCCGGGATCGACCCGGGCCGGACCATCAAGGTCTCCGGCCGGATCAGCTGTCACGAGGGGCGCCGTCTGATGTACAACCCGCGCTACGAGCTGCTGCCCACCCCGCGTTCGTGACCGACCGAAACTCGGGGCCCGAGCCGACCGCACCGGACGCCCGGGTCGATCCGCTGCCGCTGCGGGATGCCGACCGCCCGTCCGACGCCTCCCCGCAGCCCCAGTTCCGCTACGTCGAGGAGTTCGTCCGCTACCAGCTGTCGACCTCGCTCGGCGGGGTCCGGGGGATGCTCGAGGCGGCGCTGCCCTTCGTCGGCTTCACCGTGGCCTGGGTCCTAGGCCGCCAGCTCTACCCGGCGTTGGGTGCGGCTCTCGGCGTGGCGCTGGTGCTCGTCGTCGTCCGGCTCGTGCAGCGGCAGTCGGTCCGCCACGTCGCGCAGGCCATCATCCCGACCGCCATCGCGGCCATCGTGGCGAGCAAGACCGGCCGGGCGGAGGACATCTTTCTGCCCGGCATCCTCTACAACGGCGTGCTGGGCGTGATCTCCCTGCTCACCATCGCGATCCGTCGCCCGCTCGTCGGTTTCGTGATCGGCGCGGCGATTCAGGACCCCACCGGCTGGATCCGCGACCGCGGCCTAGTCACGATGACCTCCAAGCTCACGGCGGTGCTGGCCGTGCCCTACCTGACCCGGCTGGTCATCCAGCTCCCGCTGTACCTCGCCGGTCAGGTCGCCTGGCTCGGGGTGGCCAAGGTCGTGCTGGGCTGGCCCCTGCTGCTCGCCGCCCTGGCCGTGATCGGTGTCCTGCTCTCCCGGGGCCGTACCCCGATCGAGGACAGTGCCCTCGCCGGCACGAGTGCCGACCGTACTGCTTGAGGGGTACTTCCCCGGTTGACCCCGGTGGGGGGTCTGCGCTCAGATCGTCTGGACCCGCGGCGTGGCGGTGGTGGCCACCGCGATCGAGCCCTCGCGCGGTGACAGGAGGTCGGCGAGCTCCTTCTCGAAGTCCTGCGCCGTCACGAAGAGCAGCTCGTCTCCGGCCTCGAGCGACCCGTCCTGGTCCGGCGCCTGGGCGTGGCCGTCCCGGATGATGGCCACCAGCACGACGTCGCCGGGCCAGGTCATGTCCCCGATCCGGGACCCGACGCACGGGCTCGAGGTGGGCAGGGTCATCTCCACTAGGTTGGTCTGACCCTCGTGGAAGGTCAGCAGCCGGACGAGGTCACCGACGGTGACGGCCTCCTCGACCAGGGCCGACATCAGCCGCGGGGTGGAGACGGCGACGTCGACCCCCCAGACGTCGTTGAACAGCCACTCGTTCTTGGGGTGGTTGACCCGCCCGACCGTACGGGGCACGCCGAACTCGGTCTTGGCCAGCAGGGACATGACCAGGTTGGCCTTGTCGTCGCCGGTGGCCGCGATGGCGACGTCGCAGGTGTCGATGCCGGCCTCCTCCAGGGAGGAGAGCTCGCAGGCGTCCGCCAGGAGCCACTCGGCCTGCGGCAGGGTGTCGCTCTTGATGGCGCGGGGGTCCCGGTCTATCAGCAGCACCTCGTGTCCGTTCTCCACCAGCTCCGCGGCGATGGACCGGCCGACGTTGCCGGCTCCGGCGATGGCTACCCGCATGATGTGTCTCCCCAGCGATCGGTGGTCATTCGGGACTCGGTGCTTGCACCGGAACTGGTCGTCACTCGGGCGTCGGCGGCGCTTCGAGGATGGCCTCGACCGCGGCCAGCTGCGCGTCGGCGACCGCGGCGTAGACCAGGTCGCCGTCCTGCAGGATGGTCCCGCGACGCGGCACCATGCCCGCGCCCAGCCGGAACAAGAAGGACACCCGGGCCCCGGTGGCCTCCTCGATGTGGTCGACCGTGCGGCCGACCCACGAGGCGTCGATGTGGACCTCCATCAACCGGACCGAGCCCGAGGGGTCGCGCCACTGCGGCTCCGAGCCCGCCGGCAGCAGCCGACGGAGCACCTGGTCGGCGGTCCAGCGCACGGTCGCCACCGTCGGGATGCCCAGCCGCTCGTAGACCTCGGCCCGACCCGGGTCGTAGATCCGGGCCACCACGTTGTCGACCCGGAACGTATCGCGCACCACGCGGGCGGCGAGGATGTTGGAGTTGTCACCGCTGGAGACGGCGGCGAAACCGTCGGCCCGCTCGATGCCGGACTCGATCAGGACCTCGCGGTCGAAGCCGACGCCCTTGACCGTACGGCCGCCGAAGTCGGGACCGAGCCGGCGGAACGAGTCGACCATCACGTCGATCACCGCCACGGTGTGGCCGCGTTTCTCCAGGCCTCGGGCGAGGCTGGACCCGACGCGGCCGCAGCCCATGATCACGATGTGCACGCGTGCGAGTCTAGGGGTCCGGGACCGTCTGCGGCGTGGGCCACCCACCGTCGTCCCGGTCCCGTCGGCCCGGACGGCAGCCCGAGCCCCCGCGCACCGCGCCGCCGGTCGCGTACGGCTCGCCGATGCGTCGTCGTCCACTAGAGTCAGCGAACGTGGCCAACCTGTCGGATGTCGGCAAGCGTCTGCTGCTCGGTCGCAAGCTGAGCAGCACGCAGCTCGGCGAGACCCTGCTCCCCAAGCGCATCGCGCTGCCGGTCTTCGCCTCGGACGCTCTGTCCTCGGTGGCGTACGCCCCGGACGAGATCCTGCTGACCCTGTCGCTGGCCGGGCTGGCCGGCTACTCCTTCTCCTGGAAGATTGCCATCCTGGTGGCCGTCGTGATGCTGGTAGTGGTGGCGTCCTACCGGCAGAACGTGCACGCTTACCCCTCCGGCGGCGGCGACTACGAGGTGGCCACGGTCAACCTCGGACCCAACGCCGGGCTGACGGTGGCCGCGGCCCTGCTGGTCGACTACATCCTCACCGTCGCGGTCTCGATCTCCTCGGGGGTGCAGAACGCCAAGTCGCTGTTCCCGGTCATCGACGGGCACGAGGCCTGGGTCGCCGCGGCGGCCGCACTCATCCTGATGGCCCTCAACCTGCGCGGCGTCCGGGAGTCGGGCACCTTCTTCGCGATCCCGACCTACTGCTTCATGGTCGGCATCTTGTCCATGGTCCTGTACGGGCTGTTCAAGATCTTCGTCCTCGGCGACCCGATCCAGGCCCACAGCGCGCAGTACGGGATCGAGCCCGACCCCAAGTACGCCGCCTTCAGCGGGCTGACGATGGTGGCCCTGCTGGCCCGGACGTTCTCGTCGGGGTGCGCGGCCCTGACCGGGGTCGAGGCCATCTCCAACGGCGTCCCGGCGTTCAAGAAGCCCAAGAGCCAGAACGCCGCCACCACGCTGCTGCTGCTGGGCACCATCTCGGTGTCGATGCTGATCGGGGTCATCACCCTGGCCAACCTGACCGGGCTGAAGCTGATCGACACCGGCCGGTCCTACTACACGCTGAACGGTCAGCGGGTCGAGGTCGTCGAGGAGACAGCCATCGGTCAGCTGGCCCGCGCGGTCTTCGCCGACTTCCCTCCCGGCTTCTACTTCGTCATCGGCGCCACGATGATCATTCTGTTCCTGGCCGCGAACACCGCCTTCAACGGCTTCCCCGTCCTGGGCTCGATCCTGGCCAAGGACGGCTACCTGCCGCGCCAGCTGCACACCCGGGGTGACCGGCTCGCGTACAGCAACGGGATCGTGGTCCTCGCTGTGCTGGCGATCGTCCTGATCATCGTCTTCAAGGCCGACGTGACCGCACTGATCCAGCTGTACGTGGTCGGGGTCTTCGTCTCCTTCACGGTCAGCCAGCTCGGCATGATGCGGCACTGGACCCGGCACCTCAAGACCGAGCGGGACCCCGCCGCCCGGGCCCGGATGCGTCGCTCCCGGATCATCAACGGGGTCGGTCTGACCATGACCGGCACCGTCCTGGTCATCGTCCTGCTGTCCAAGTTCGCGCAGGGCGCCTACATCGCGATCATCGCCATGGCGATCCTGTTCGGCATCATGAAGCTGATCCGTCGGCACTACGACTCCGTCGCCCGCGAGACCGCCCTGGTGGAGGGCGAGGACCGGACCCTGCCCAGCCGGGTGCGGGCCATCGTCCTGGTCAGCAAGCTGCACAAGCCGACCCTGCGGGCGCTGGCCTTCGCCAAGGCGGCACGGCCCAGCACGCTGGAGGCGCTGACGGTGGCGGTGGACCAGGACGAGACCGACCGGCTGGTCGAGACCTGGAACGAGTCCGGCATGCGCGTCCCGCTGAAGGTCATCGCCTCCCCCTACCGGGAGGTGACCAACCCGATCCTCAACTACGTGAAGGGCATCCGGAGCGAGAGCCCGCGCGACGTGGTCACCGTCTACATCCCCGAGTACGTCGTGGGCCACTGGTGGGAGCAGATCCTGCACAACCAGAGCGCGCTGCGCCTCAAGGGCCGGCTGCTGTTCACCCCCGGGGTGATGGTCACCTCCGTGCCCTACCTGCTGGCGTCCTCGGGCAAGGCCAAGGAACGGCTCGAGCGCGAGTCCCAGAACGAGACCGCCCGGCGCACGTGGCGCGACTGAGCCGCGGGCCGGGCCCTGCCGCGTACGGACTCCGGTGACCCCGGACCCACCGCCGCGGCCGACCCCCACCCGGCTCGGCCCGGTGGAGGTCGGCCCGGTCGCCCACGGTGGCCACTGTGTGGCCCGGCACGACAACCGGGTCATCTTCGTCCGGCACGCCCTGCCCGGAGAGCGGGTGATGCTGGAGGTCACCGACGACAGCCACGACCGTTTCTGGCGGGCCGACGCGGTCGAGGTGCTGGAGCCCAGCCCGGACCGGGTCACG
>JBBQAB010000426.1:0-2636 GCA_038198385.1 Propionibacteriales bacterium | reverse complement strand
TTCGCCGACGGCGCGATGCCGACCAACCAGATGATCGAGTACCAGTGGACCCTCGGCCGGGCCTTCTCGGCCGGACCGCTTCCGCTGGCTGTGGCCCTGGGGCTGCTCGTGCTCGGTGCGGTCGCCCTGCTGCTGGCCCATCGCCGTACGGGCCGCGACGCCGAGCCGGACGGTGAGCTGGCCCGGGTGGGGGAGTTCGTCCCCACCGGCCCGGGTGAGTCGGAGTTCCGGGTCGTGGACGAGATCCGGCCCGGCCACGTGGGAACGGTCGCCGACGAGCGGGTGGACCCCATCGACGTGACCGCCACGGTGCTGGACCTGGCCGTACGCGGGCACCTGCTGGTCACCGAGCTGCCCCGGTCGTCGGCCTTCGGCTCGGCCGACTGGGAGCTGACCCGGCTCGAGAGCGCTGACCCGCTCCGGCCGTTCGAGACCCTGCTGCTGGGCGGGATCGCCCCGGTCGGAGGCCGAGTCCGCGTCTCCCAGCTCTCGGGACCCGTCCACGAGGTCATCGGCGGCGTCCAGGACGCCCTCTACGACGAGGTCGTCACCCACGGGTGGTTCGAGCGCCGGCCCGACGCCATCCGGAACCGCTGGACCCAGCTGGCGCTGCTCGGCCTGATCCTCGCGGTCGCCGCCACCGGCGTCCTCGCCGCCTTCACCACCTTCGGGCTGGCCGGGCTGGCCCTGATCGCGCTCGCCCTGGGGGCGGCCTTCGTCGCGCAGGAGATGCCGTCGCGGACCCGCAGGGGCGTGGCCCTGCTCACCGGGCTCGGGGCGCTGCGCTCGGACCTCCTCAGCCACCCGACGGACCAGATGCCCCCGCAGCACGCCCTGCGGGAGATCTCGGAGCTGCTGCCGTACGCGGTGGTCCTCGGCGGGACCGACCGCTGGCTGGACGCGCTGGCCGCCAGCGACGACGACGACGACCCGGACTCCAACGACCTGTCCTGGTACCACGGACCGCAGGACTGGCACCTTCGGGACCTGCCGGACTCCCTGCGCAACCTGGTCACCACCATGTCCGGCAGTCTGTTCGCTCGGTAGGACCGGACCTATGACCCGGTGGCTGTTCGCCGACCAGCTCGGCCCGCACTTCCTCGACGCCCCCGACCAGCCCGTGCTGCTGGTGGAGTCGCGGCGGGTCTTCGCCCGGCGGCGCCTCCACCGGCAGAAGGCCCACCTGATCCTCTCGGCCCTGCGGCACCGGGCCGCTGAGCTGGGGGACCAGGCGACCTTCCGCGCCGCCGACAGCTACGACGAGGCGCTGGTCGGGGTCGAGGGTCCGCTCAGCGTGGTGGCCCCGACGTCCTGGGCGGCGCGCCGGCTGGTCGACCGGATCTCGGATCAACGTGACCTGGAGCAGCTCCCCTCCCGGGGGTTCGTCACGTCGGAGGAGACCTTCGGGGCCTGGGCGGGTGACCGCGGGTCGCGGCGGCTGCTGATGGAGGACTTCTACCGTGACGCCCGACGGCGGCTGGGCGTGCTGATGGAGGGCGGGAAGCCGGTCGGCGGGCGCTGGAACTTCGACGCCGAGAACCGCGAGCCGCCGCCCCGCACCTCGACGCTGGGGCTGCCCGAGCCGTGGTGGCCGACCGAGGACGACATCGACGCCGAGGTGCGCGCCGACCTGGACCGCTGGAAACGCGAGGGGGTCGTCTTCGTCGGTGAGGACGGACCCCGCGTCTTCGCCGCGACACGGGCGGAGGCCCTGGCGGTGCTGGCGGACTTCGTGACCCACCGGCTGCCCGACTTCGGCCGCTACGAGGATGCGGTGCTGGCCGGTGACCGCTGGATGGCACACTCCCTGCTCTCGGCCCCGCTCAACCTGGGTCTGCTGGACCCCCGGGAGGTGGTCGAGGCGGCCGAGGAGGCGTACGCGCGAGGGGACGCCCCGTTGGCGGCGGTCGAGGGCTTCGTCCGGCAGGTGATGGGCTGGCGAGACTACATCTGGCACCTCTACTGGTATCTCGGGGAGGACTACCGCGACCGCAACGAGCTGGGCGCCCATGCCGAGCTGCCGGACTGGTTCACCGCGCTCGACCCGACGGGGACGGACGCGGCCTGCCTGAGCAGTGCGATCCGGTCCGTCCGGGAATCCGGCTGGGCCCACCACATCCCGCGGCTGATGGTGCTGGGCAACTGGGCGCTGCAGCAGGGGTACGACCCGGCCCGGTTGACCGACTGGTTCCACCGCAGCTTCGTCGACGGCTACGACTGGGTGATGGTGCCCAACGTGGTCGGGATGTCCCAGCACGCCGACGGCGGCGTGCTGGCGACCAAGCCGTACGCGAGTGGGGGCAACTACCTCAACACGATGACCGACCACTGCGGCGGCTGCGTCTACGACCCCAAGGTGCGGGTGGGGGACAAGGCCTGCCCGTTCACCGCCGGCTACTGGCTGTTCCTGCACCGGCACCGGGAGCGGTTCGCCCAGAACCCCCGGATGGGGCAGATGGTGAACGGGCTGGACCGGCTGAAGGACCTCGACGCGCTGCTCGCCGAGCACCCCGACCTCGCCGGCTGACCTCGCTGACCGGCCTCGCCGGCTGAGCCGCCGGCGGGGCCGGGACCGGCTCAGCGGTCGATACTCGACATGTCCGGGTAGCGCTCCCCGACCACCGGCGCGGCGGGCA
>JBBQAB010000425.1:0-2236 GCA_038198385.1 Propionibacteriales bacterium | reverse complement strand
GCGAGGTGGCCTGGGAGGTCCGGGGCGGGCGGCTCCGTGAGGACGAGGTCCCCGCCACCGCACCCGAGGTGACCGGTCGGCCCCGGACGACGACCATGGTCGACCGCGCGGCGGCGGGTGCCGGCTTCGGCCTGCTGCACGACGTGGAGCTGCTGGCCCGGACCGTGGAGTCGACCCCGCACCGCCTGCTGCGCACCGGAGGGCTCGCGGCCCGCGACGTCACGGCGCTCTCCCGCGCCCTGGGCAACGACGCCGCGTACGCCGTCTTCGTGGTGGAGTGCGCGGCGGCGGCCGGTCTGGTGGCCGCCGGCGGCGGGGTCCTGCTCCCGACCAGTGACTACGACCGTTGGCTCGCCCAGGACGGCGCCACCCGCTGGCGGCTCCTGGCCGACGCCTGGCTATCGGCTGAACGGCTGTTCTCCCGTTCGGCCGAGTCGGCGGCGCACGCGCTGGGCCCCGAGGCCGAGGCGACGGCCGCCCCGGCCCTGCGGCGTACGGTGCTCGACCTCGCCTGGGGCGCGGGCGCCGGCACGGTCGTGGAGCTGCCCAGCCTCGCGGCAGCCACCGCCTGGCATCGCCCGCGCCTGACCCGGGGTCCGCTCAGCCCCGAGACCCTCGTCGAGTGGACGTGGCGGGAGGGGGCCTGGCTGGGCCTTGTCGCGCTGGGGGCAGTCTCGTCCTTCACCGGGGCCCTGCTCGCCGGGCCGCTGCCGCCCGACCTGACCGCCCTGTTCCCCGAGCCGGTCGAGCAGATCATCATCCAGGCCGACCTGACTGCGGTCGCCCCCGGCCCGCTGGCCCACACGGTGGCCGCCGAGCTGTACCTGCTGGCGGACCAGGAGTCACGCGGCGGGGGCGGGGTCTACCGCTTCAGTGCCGGCTCGGTCCGACGCGCCTTCGACCTCGGCTGGAGCGCAGTCGAGATCCACGACTGGCTGGAGCGGCATTCGAGCACGGGCATCCCGCAGCCCCTGGCCTACCTCGTCGACGACGTGGCCCGCCGGCACGGCACCATCAGGGTCGGTCCCGCCGGCTCGTTCATCCGGGCCGACGACCACGCCCAGCTGGCGGCCCTGCTGGCCCACCCGCAGGCGGCCTCCCTCGGGCTGCGCAGCGTCGCGCCGGGCCTGGTCATCGCCGCGGTCGAGGAGCACGAGCTCGTGGCCCTGCTGCGCGAGGTCGGGCTCACCCCCGCCGTGGAGGACGCCCAGGGTCAGGTGCTGACGGCACCGCCCCAGCAGCGGGCCGCCCGCCCCCGACCTGAACCCCGACCCGCCACCCTGACCGCAGCCGAGGTCGCAGCCGCGGTGCTGGCCGCCGAGCACGCCCACCCGGTCCGCCGCGCCCGGGGCGGTCCGACCACCGAGGAGTCGCTGGACCGGCTACGGACCGCCACCGCGGACGCCACGCCCGTCCGGGTCGCCTACGTCGACCCCGCCGGGGCCGTGACCGAACGCGACCTGTCGCCGCTCGACCTCGGGCCCGGAACCGTACGGGCCGTGGATCGGGCCAACGCTCAGATCGTCACCATCCCGCTGTCGAGAATCTCCTCGGTCACTCCCGTCCCACGCCGGCGATAGAATGGAGTGATGCGTGGAGCGACGATCAGACGACTGATCGTCTTCAGCGTCTGCACCCTCGGGGTGGGCTGTCTCTATCTGGTCCCCAGCCTGGCCCGGAGTCCGGGCCAGGTGAGCGCCCCGGAGCCGCGCGACCAACCGACCCGACGTACGGCGACCCCGGCCCCCACCCCTGCCCCGACCGTGGCGGCGAAGAGCCCGACGGACCGACCGACCCCGCCGTCGGGGTCGGCCGGCGTGCCGACCCCGACGCTCCGCAGCACCACGGGCCCCATTCAGCGCCCCGGCTCCGCACCGGCCTCCCGACGGACGACGCCCAGCGGGGGCGCGTCCGACCCCAGCCGGCCGGCCGACACCGAGCCCCCGGGGGTCGTCCCCGGACTGAGCACCGCCGCTGTCACCGCTGACCGCCTCTCCCTGACCTGGGCGCCGGCGCGCGACAACGTGGGCGTGGTCTCGTACACGCTGTGGCTGAACGGTTTTACCGTCGCGTCTACCGTAGTCACCCGGGCTGACGTGCGGTGGTTCAACGACGACACCGGGCAGCACGTCGTCCAGGTCAAGGCGGTGGACGCCGCCGGCAACCAGAGCCGATCCTCCGCCTCGGTCGTCGTGACCCGACCCAGCCGGAGCCCGACCGAACCACCCAGCCCCAG
>JBBQAB010000424.1:0-2102 GCA_038198385.1 Propionibacteriales bacterium | reverse complement strand
CGTCTCGGCGCTCCGCCGGGCCGGGGTCGACCCGATGGCCATCCGGCTGGCTCTGCTGCAGCACCACTACCGCGACGACTGGGCCTGGACCGAGGAGTCCCTGACCTCCGCCCAGGGCCGTCTGGCCCGCTGGCGGTCCGCCGTCAGCGCCCCCGCCGGAGCCGACGCCGTCCCGGTGCTGGCCGCCGTGCGGGCTGCCCTGCGGGACGATCTCGACGCTCCGGCGGCCCTGGCGGCCGTGGACGCGTGGGTCGAGGCGTCGGCCGGCTCCGAACCCGGCGCCGACGTCGGCGCGCCGGCCCTGGTCGCCCAGCTGTGCGCCACCCTGCTCGGCCTCGTTCTGCTCGGCTGACCCCGGCGTGCAGGGGATGCTCGGGCGGGCTAGTCGGGTTCCCCTGTGGCCCCGTCGGGCGGGGCTGGCGGGGCGGGTCCACGGGCCGGACAGCTCGGTTGGACGGGGGTATGATGACCCCGACGAGTTAACAGCTCGCGCGTGTTCCGGGGTCGGTGTAATTCCGAGCCGGCGGTGACAGTCCGCGACCCGATGGCTTCCAGCCACCGGTTGATGTGGTGAAACTCCACGACCGACGGTGAAAGTCCGGATGGGAGGACCACGCTCAGGCCGTCTTGTCGCGTCGACCCGACGGGTTTTCGCGACGCCGACGGTTCTGTCCACCCCGGGTTCCCGCGCGACCGGAGAAGTGGAGCCTGACGCGATGAACCCCAACGACCTGCTGTCCGGGCTGCTCGACGCCCAGCTCGACCTGGGCCTGGGCAAGCCCATCCTGTGGCGCGAGATCGTGGGCAACGGCTTCGGCCTGGCGAGCGCGCTGCTGGGGATGCGCCGCAAGGTCGGCGCCTGGCCCATCGGGATCGTGGGGAACGTGCTGCTGTTCACCGTCTTCCTGGGCGGGGTCTTCCACACCCCCCAGAACCTCGACCTCTCCGGCCAGGCCGGTCGCCAGGTCTTCTTCCTCATCGTCAGCGTGTACGGCTGGGTCCGCTGGTCGCAGTACCGTCGCTCGGCCGGTGAGGGCGGCGTCGGGGTCAAGCCCCGCTGGGCCGGGAAGCGTGGCCTGCTGCAGCTGGCGGTCGGAGCGGTCGTCCTGTGGACCGCGTTCTACTTCATCCTCAAGGCCCTGGGCTCGTGGGGCCCGGCGGCCGACGCCTGGATCCTCACCGGCTCGGTCCTGGCCACGTACGGGATGGCCCGCGGCTGGGTCGAGTTCTGGCTGGTCTGGATCGCCGTGGACGCTGTCGGGGTCCCCCTGCTGCTCAAGGCCCAGTACTACCCGTCGGCCCTGATGTACGTCGTCTACGGGGCATTCTGTGTGGTCGGCTTCATCTCCTGGCTCAAGATCGAGCGCGGCCAGCGGCGCGACGAGGCGCAGCCGGCAGGGCTCGCCGACCCGGTCGTGGAGACCGTCGGCTGATCGGCGGCCAGGCCGTACGCCCGTCCCGGCACTAGGCTGACCGGCGTGAGTGCCGCGAAGTCGTTCGAGTCCCTGTTCACCGAGCTGAGCGAGAAGGTGGCCCGGCGCGACCCCGGATCCTCCACCGTGGCCCGGGTGGACGCCGGCGTGCACGAGATCGGGAAGAAGATCGTCGAGGAGGCCGCCGAGGTCTGGATGGCCGCGGAGTTCCAGAGCAAGGACGAGGCCGCGGAGGAGATCAGCCAGCTGCTCTACCACCTGCAGGTGATGATGGTGGCCCTCGAGCTCGACCTGGAAGACGTCTACG
The DNA here is from genome assembly GCA_038198385.1 of Propionibacteriales bacterium. Classification (GTDB taxonomy): domain Bacteria; phylum Actinomycetota; class Actinomycetes; order Propionibacteriales; family Propionibacteriaceae; genus Microlunatus. The sequence goes on along the minus strand of JBBQAB010000424.1, from coordinate 362 downwards.
CCCACCTCTGAGGCCACCTAGGATGAGGGCCGTGAACGCGCTGTCGCCCTCGCCGGCCGAGTCCTCTCCGACCGGTCGGCCCCTGATCAAGATCGCTGTCCCCAACAAGGGATCGCTGTCGGAGTCAGCGGCGCAGATGCTCCGTGAGGCCGGCTACGCCCAGCGGTCTGATCCCAAGGAGCTGGTCCTGCTGGACGAGGCCAACGGGGTGGAGTTCTTCTACCTGCGGCCGCGCGACATCGCGGTGTACGTGGGGGAGGGCACCCTGGACGTGGGCATCACCGGCCGCGACATGCTGCTGGACTCCCACGCTCCGGCCACCGAGGTGCTGCCGCTGGGCTTCGGCCGCAGCCGGTTCCGCT
>JBBQAB010000423.1:0-5992 GCA_038198385.1 Propionibacteriales bacterium | reverse complement strand
GCCGAGGAGATCGCCGCGGCCGCCCGGGAGCACCAGGTGTTCGCCATGGAGGCAATGTGGACCCGCTTCCAGCCCGCCATCGTGGCCGCCTTGGCGCTGATCGACGATGGCGCCATCGGGGAGGTCCGCCAGGTCGAGGCCGACCTGGGGGTGGACCGCCCGTACGACCCGAGCGACCGGCTGTTCGACCCCGCCCAGGGCGGCGGAGCGATGCTGGACCTGGGGGTCTATGTGGTCTCGTTCGCCCAGTACTTCCTGGGCACGCCCGACTCGGTGTTCGTCAACGGGTCTCTCGCCCCGACCGGCGTGGACGCTGAGGCGGGACTGCTGCTGGGGTACGAGGACGGCAGGTCCGCCGCCCTGCTCACCTCACTGCGACACCACACGCCCGGGCGGGCCCGGATCCAGGGCACGCTGGGCTGGATCGACGTGCCGCCGCGCTTCCACCACCCCACCACGATCGTCCTCAACCGACCAGGCCAGGAGCCGGAGACGATCGAGCGGCCACCGGCGGGGGTGGGTTACTCCCACGAGCTCATCGAGGTCACCGAGTGCGTCCGCGCCGCGAAGACCGAGAGCGCCGTGATGCCGCTGGCGGACACGCTGGCCGTGCAGCGCATCCTCAACGATGCCTGCGAGCAGCTCGGCGTCGTCCACTCCGAAGACACCGAGGTCGTCGTATGACCATGACCACCGACATCTCCGCGCCCACCGCGCCCGCACCATCGCTTGCCCTCAAGGGTGGCGGCACGGGGGCGGCGATGATGCTGGCCCTGATGTTCGTCTACCAGTTGTTCCGGATCGGCTTCCACATCGCCAGCACGCTGACCGTGCACCCGGGCTCTACCGCCGTGCCCGACAGCGCCGACCGGATCTTCGGGGTCTACGTCATCGGCGGCCTGCTGAGCATGGCGCCCGCCGCCTTGGCCGGCGGGGTGGTCGGGGCGATCCTGGGCGGGCTGCTCTCCCGCCGCCGGGCGACCAAGGGACCGGTTCGGTCCTGGTTCAGCGGCATTGCGCTGTCGTATCTGGTGGCCCTGATCGTGAACGGGTCCGTGCTGGCCCGGCACCGAAAGGAACCCTTCACGTACGACCACTGGCTGCACCTGCTCGGCTACCCCTCGGTGGTGTTCGTGCTGGCCTTCGGGGCGCTGGGCGCCTGGATGTACTATGTGCACCAGCGGGACACGCGCCCGGCGTTGAGCCTGGACCCCAGGCTCAGCTAGCCCCCGCTCAGCCAGCCCCTCTCCGCAAGGCGCCCTGGGGGTCGCGCCGCGCGGGGCCATGGCACCACAGCGCAGGGCGTGGTCGGCGGGCGGGCTCAGACTTCGACGAACCGTCGGCCCTCGAAGGCCCGACCCAGGGTGACCTCGTCGGCGTACTCCAGGTCGCCCCCGACCGGCAGACCACTGGCCAGCCGGCTGACCCGTACGCCCATGGGGAGCAGCAGCCGGCTCAGGTAGGTGGCGGTCGCCTCACCCTCGAGGTTGGGGTCCGTGGCCAGGATGACCTCGGTGACCGTGCCGTCGCCGAGGCGCATGCAGAGCTCGCGAATGTTGAGGTCAGCCGGACCGACGCCGTCGATGGGGCTGATCGCCCCGCCAAGCACGTGGTAGGTCCCCCGGAACTCGCGGGTCCGCTCTACCGCGACCACATCCTTGCTCTCCTCGACAGCGCAGATGACCGTCTGGTCGCGGCGGGGGTCCCGGCAGATCCGGCACCGGGTGTCTTCGGAGACGTTGAAGCACTGGTCGCAGAACTTGACCGTGTCCTTGACCAGCTTGAGCACGGTGGCGAGGCGCATCACGTCCTCGGCGTCCGAGGCCAGGATGTGGAAGGCCAGCCGCTGGGCGCTCTTGGGCCCGATCCCGGGCAGCCGCCCGAGCTCGTCGATAAGATCCTGGACCGGACCTTCGTACACCTGTGCTCCTCAGCGGGTCGATCGGATGCAGCCGGGTGGGCGCTCCCGGCGTCGGGGTGGACGCCCAGAACGGTCAGGCCTCAGAAGGGCAGGCCACCCAGACCACCGGCGAGCGGACCGAGCTTGGCGGCCGCGACCGCCTGGGCGCGACCGTTGGCGTCGCGTACGGCGGCCAGGATCAGGTCGGCCAGGGTCTCGGTGTCCTCGGGGTCCACCGCTTCGGGCTTGATGACCAGGCCGAGCAGCTCCCCGGCCCCGGACACGGTGGCGGTGACAACGTCGCCGCCGGCGGTGCCGTCGACCCGCATCTCGGCCAGCTCCTGCTGGGTCTGCAGCAGCTGCTGCTGCATGGCCTGGGCCTGGGCCATCAGGCCGGACATGTCGCCTTCGGGGATCATCTTGGGTTCTCCTTGTGGGGGTGTCGACGTCTCCGTCGGTTCGCACCTGCAGACCGGTCGGGTGAGCCGACCGTGACGGACCTGGCCAGCCTATGCGCCATGCTCCTCCTCGGCGATGATCTCCGCCCCGAGGTGGCGCGCCAGCAGCTCGGTGTGAGACACGGTGGTGTCCTCCAGGTCGTTGTCGTTGCGGTGGGCAGCGGCGTCCCGGTCGTCGTCGACCCCGCGGTCACCCGCCTGGTGCCGGGTCGGGCGGATCCCCTGCCGCAGCTGCTCACGCAGCAGAGGGTCGACGGTGCTGGCCGGCGGAGCCGAGTGCGGGGCCGGCGGAGCCGAGTGCGGGGCCGGCGGAGCTGGCGCGGCCGAGTCCGCGGCCATCCCGGCCGGGTGGCCTGAGGTGCCCGGGCCGATGTCGGCACCGCCCGCGAACGCGGCGGGGTCGACGGGCGGCGCGCCCGGGGTGACGGGCGGAGCGTTCCAGGACGCGGTGGCCTGCTCGCTCGCGCTGACGGACTTGGGCGGCTCGGTCGGCGGGCCGACGCTCGAGTCGACCATGGTCTCGATCTTGAGATCGACCCCGAGGACGACGACCAGGGCCTCGCGCAGCACGTCCTCGCTGCCGCCGCGGGAGAAGCTGTCCCGGGCCCCGGCGTTGGGCATGGCCAGCATCAGGGTCTTGTTGCGCACCTCGGCGACCTGGGCGTTCTGGCTGAGGAGGATCCACGTGAAGCGCCGCTTGCCCTTGACCTCCTCCAGCACCTCGGGCCACAGCCGCCGGATGTCGACCACGTTGAGCTGCGGGCCACCCACGTCGCCCCCTGGAGCAGCACTCAAGGCTGCGGCCCGGTCGTCGCGATCGGGGCCCGAGGTCGCCGCGGTGTTGTCGGTTTCCCCGCCCGCTGGTCCCCGGTGGTCAGGGCCGGCGGGGGCCCCGGGACCGGCGGGTCCCTGGGAACCTGAGGGGGCCTTGGGACCGGCGGGGGCCTCGGGACCGGCGGGGGCCTCGGGACCGGCGGGGGCCTCGGGACCGGGGCTGTCGTGCCCCGCCTGGCTGGGGGCGGCAGCGACGGCCGACGAGACGGTCGTCACCGCAGCCGCTGACGGCGCGGCGGCTGCGGTGGATGCCTGACCCTCGTCCGGCGTGGTGCCCGACGGGTCTGAGGTCGGCGCGAGGGCTGAGGAACCGCCGGGGCTGGGGACTGGCGTGGAAACTCCGGCCGCCTCGAGGCGAGACGCCGCTGGGCTCGGGGTGGCCGGGGCCGATACGGGCAGGACCGACGCGGGCGGGGCCGCGGCTGGAGCTGGGGCGGCGGGGGCCGCAGCACGGGGAGCCGGTGCGGCGGCCGTGGCTCGGACTGCCGAACGGGCGCCCGCCGGGGCGGACTCCGGCGTATAGCTCCCGGCGCCGTCCATGCCCATCCGGCGCTCGAGCCGGTCCAAGCGGGCGTGCACGCCCCGCTCGTCGACGTCGGCCCCGGGCAGCAGGACCCGGGCGCACATCAGCTCCAGGTGAAGTCGAGGTGCGGTCGTGCCGCGCATGTCGGTGAGCCCGGCGGCGATGACCTCGGCCGCGCGGGTCAGCTCACCGGACCCGAGCGAGGCGGCCTGGGAGGAGAGTCGCTCGGCCTGGTCGGCGGCGACGTCGATCAGGCCGGAGGTGAGGGCGTCGGGCACGGCGGCCACGATGACCAGGTCGCGCAGCCGCCGCAGGAGGTCCTCGGCGAACCGGCGCGGGTCCTGGCCGACCTCGATCACCTTGTCCACGCAGGAGAAGACCCCGCCCGCGTCGCCGACCGTGAAGGCGTCAACGAACTCGTCCAGCAGTGAGTCGGGGGTGTAGCCGAGCAGGGCGGTGGCCTGGCGGTAGGAGACTCCTGCCTCCTCGGCCCCGCCGAGGAGCTGGTCCAGCACCGACAGGGAGTCTCGGACCGACCCCGCCCCGGCCCGGACGACCAGCGGCAGGACCGCCGACTCGACGATGATGCCCTCCGCCGTACAGAGCTTGCCCAGATAGTCCGAGAGGACCCGCGGCGGCACCAGCCGGAACGGATAGTGGTGGGTCCGGGAGCGGATGGTCCCGATGACCTTGTCCGGCTCGGTGGTCGCGAAGATGAACTTGACGTGCGGCGGGGGCTCCTCGACCAGCTTGAGCAGGGCGTTGAAGCCCTGCGTGGTCACCATGTGGGCCTCGTCGATGATGTAGACCTTGTAGCGGCTGGAGACCGGGGCGAAGAACGCCCGCTCCCGCAGATCCCGCGCGTCGTCGACGCCGCCGTGGCTGGCCGCGTCGATCTCGATGACGTCGATGCTGCCCGAACCGCCGCGGGCGAGGTCGCGGCAGGACTGGCACTGCCCGCAGGGCTCGGGGCGGGGACCGAACTCGCAGTTGAGGGCCCGGGCCAGGATGCGGGCCGACGTGGTCTTGCCGCAGCCGCGGGGGCCGGAGAAGAGGTAGGCGTGGTTGACGCGATTGTTGGTCAGGGCCCGCTGCAGCGGCTCGGTGACGTGTTCCTGGCCGATGACGTCGGCAAAGGTGTCGGGGCGGTAGCGCCGGTAGAGGGCCAGCGGAGCCGTGGCCATCCGCCCGGCCGACTGCGGCTCCTCGAACAGCGCCTCTGCCTGGGTGCTGTCCAGAGGCTCCTCGAGCATTGCTTCGTCCACGCCGTCACCCTATGCCCCGGCACTGACGAAATCGGGGTCGAGGAAAGCCTCGGGCCAGCGCGCGACAGCATGGGGGCGTGGACATCCGGATCGGGATCTCGGGCTGGACCTACCCGGCTTGGCGGGGCACCTTCTATCCCGAGGGCCTCCCCCACCGCCGCGAGCTGGAGCACGTGTCGCGGCGGCTGAACAGCCTGGAGGTCAACGGCAGCTTCTACTCGCTGCAACGGCCCTCGAGCTACCGGACCTGGGCCGCAACCGTGCCCGCCGACTTCGTCTTCGCCCTGAAGGGCAGCCGCTACCTGACCCACATGAAGAAGCTCGCCGACCCGTACGCCGGGCTCGCCACCTTCTTCGCCTCGGGCCTGCTGGCCCTGGGTCCGCAACTGGGGCCGATCCTGTGGCAGCTGCCGCCGACCATGGTCTACGACCGGGAGCGACTGGACGCCTTCCTCCGCGTGCTGCCCCGGACGGCCGGCCAGGCGGCCGAGCTGGCACGCGGCCACGACGAGAAGCTGACCGGGGACCGGGTGCTGACCGAGACCCAACATCCCGCCCACCCACTGCGCCACGCCCTCGAGGTGCGGCACGACAGTTTTCGCACCCCCGGTCTCGTCGACCTGCTGCACGAGCATCGAGTGGCCCTGGTGCTGGCCGACAACCCCGGGCTCTGGCCGGTCCTGGAGGAGGACACCGCCGACTTCCGCTACGTCCGGCTGCACGGCCACGACGACCTGTACGCGAGCGGCTACGACGAACCCGCCCTGGCCGCCTGGGCCGCGAAGGTGCGCAGCTGGGTGGCAGCGGGGGACGCCGTGTACGTCTACTGCGACAACGACGCGAAAGTGCGGGCGCCGTACGACGCGATGGGGCTGATGGCCCAGCTAGGGATTGTCCCGGCGGGGCGGGACGCGGATGGTGGCGAGGGCTGAGGCGCGCTCGCGCTCAGCCAGCCCGAGCCGTCACCGGCCCCGGACATGGAAAGTCCCCCGCGCACCCGAAAGAGCTCACT
>JBBQAB010000422.1:0-2845 GCA_038198385.1 Propionibacteriales bacterium | reverse complement strand
CTTTGTGGCCGACTCGACCGGCTTCCCGAGCCGGCCTTTCGCGATCGGTCGGGCGTCGGGGTCGTGCAGGCTGACCCTGCGGGTCGCCCCGTCCGGCATGGTGCCGGCGATCGGCTGCCGCGTCTGGACGGCGATCTGCCGGGTCGCGTCCAGCAGCTCGGTCAGGTCGTCGACGGCCCGGGCCAGCCGGCCCCGCCGCCGACCCGCGACCGGATCGTGCCCCTGGCCGCTTTCAGCTGCGCCGCCTTGGTCCGGGCGGTGCGCAAGGCGCGTTTCGCGTTCGCGAGCAACCGTTCCGCATCGTGGGCGGCCTGCTCGGCGAGGTCGGCCAGCTCACCGTTCTTGCCCCGGACCACAGCCAAGGCTTCGTCGCGGGCCGCGGTGGCCCTGACAGTCTGATTTGGCCCCGGTGTGACGGTCTGACATGGCCCCGTCTGCGACGCGCCGCCGGGCTTGTGACGGTTTGATTTGATTTGGCCCCACCTGATGGTGGTCACGACCTGTTGTCAGTGACGTCGAGGGGGGCCGGGGTGGAGTCGAGGGTGGAGTTGTTCGCAGCGATCCGTCGTGATGTGCGAGTTGAAGAGCTGTCGGTCCGAGCGTTGGCGGAGAAGCACCGGGTGCACCGGCGCACGGTCCGCCAGGCGCTCGGGTCGGCGCAACCACCCGAGCGGAAGACGCCGGTCAGGACCTCGCGGGTGCTGGAGGACTTCAAGCCGGCGATCGAGGCGATGCTCCGCCAGGACTTGGACGCGCCGCGCAAGCAGCGCCACACGGCCCGGCGGGTGCTGGCTCGGCTGGTCGATGAGCACGGCGCCGACGACCTGTCGTACTCGACGGTGCGTGACTACGTCGCTAAGCGTCGTGCGGAGGTGTGGGCCGAAGCCGGCCGCAACGCGGCGGAGGGGTTCGTCCCGCAGGAGGCATGCGCCGGGCGCAGAGGGTGAGGTCGACTTCGCCGACCTGTGGGTCGTGCTCCGCGGGGTCAAGACCAAGACGGCGCTCTTCACGTTCCGCCTCTCCTCGTCGGGTCAGGCAGTGCACCGGGCGTTCGCCACGCAAGGCCAGGAAGCCTTCTTGGAGGGCCACGTCCAGGCGTTCGACGAGCTCGGCGGGACCCCGACGGTGCATGTGCGCTACGACAACTTGAAGGCCGCCGTCTCCCGGGTGTCGTTCGGCCGGAACCGGGTCGAGTCGCAACGCTGGGTCGCGTTCCGCTCGCACTACGGCTTCGACGCGTTCTACTGCCAGCCCGGCGTCGACGGCGCCCACGAGAAGGGCGGCGTGGAGGGTGAGGGTGGCCGGTTCCGGCGGACCCACTGCGTCCCGATGCCCGAGGTGGACTCGATCGCCGAGCTCAACGAACGCCTCGCCACCGCGGACGCGAAAGACGCCCACCGCCGGATCGGGAACCGGGCCCAAACCGTCGGCCACGACGCCGCGCTCGAACGGACGCTGCTGCGGCCGTTACCCACAGAGGCGTTCCCGACCTGGCTGACCTTAACGCCGCAGGTCGACCGCTATGCCCGAGTCACCGTCCGCCAGACCCTCTACTCGGTCCCGGCCCGGCTGATCGGCCGCCAGGTCCGCGTCCACCTCGGGTCCAGCAGCGTCACCGTCTTCGACGGCCGGAAGCAGATCGCCACACACGAGCGGGTCGTCACCCGCGGCGGGCAGTCGCTGGTGCTGGACCACTACCTCGAGGTCCTGGCCCGCAAGCCCGGCGCCCTGCCCGGCGCGACCGCCCTGGCCCAGGCCGGGCGGCGGGAACGTTCACCCCGGCCCACGACGCGTTCTGGGCGATGGCCCGCTCCAAACTCGGCGACTCGGCCGGCACACGAGCCCTGGTCGAGGTGCTGCTGCTGCACCGCCACCTCCCCGCCGACGACGTCGAGACCGGACCGACCGCCGCCCTGCGGCTGCAGTCACCGTCCTCCGACGTGGTCGCCCTCGAGGCCCGCAAAGCCGACGGCCAACCCGACCCCGGGCCGGTCCCGTTCTCCCTCGCCCTCAAGCGCCGGACCCCGATCGACCACGGTCGGCTCGACCAGCCCGACCACCCCGTCGTCGTCCTCCCGGCAGACCCGCGGCCGCTGCCAACGGTCCACCAGTACGACCAGCTCCTCACCCGCACCTCAACCGAAGCGCAGGCCATCTGATGAACGAGAGGACCCCCGATGAGGACCACCCGATGAGGACGACGCGATGACCGGTCAGCGCCAGCCCACGCAGCCGGCGGTCGAGGCCGCGATCGACGCGGGCTGCCGCACCCTGCGGCTACCGACGATGCGATCCCGGTTCGGCGAGATCGCCGCCGCCGCTGAACGGGAGCAGCTGAGCTACCTCGGGTTCCTCGCCGAGCTGGTCATGGCCGAGTGCGACGACCGGACCGTGCGACGCACCCAACGCCGACTGCACGCCGCCGGCTTCCCCCGCTCGAAGCGGCTCGACGAGTTCGACTTCGCCGCCAACCCTGCTCTGAACCCGGCCCTGATCGGACAGCTCGCAGGCGCCGACTGGGTCCGCCAAGGCCGCCCGCTCTGCCTGATCGGCGACTCCGGCACCGGCAAGACGCACCTGCTCATCGCCCTCGGCACCGCCGCCGCCGAAGCCGGGCACAGCGTCCGCTACACGTTGGCCGCGAAACTGGTCAACGAGCTCGCCGAAGCCGCCGACGAACGCCACCTCGCCCGCACCATCGCCCGCTACGGCCGCGTCGACCTCCTCATTTGTGACGAGCTTGGCTACCTCGCTCTTGACCGGCGCGGGGCCGAGCTGCTGTTCCAGGTTTTGACCGAGCGGGAGGAGAAGTCGGCGATCGCGATCGCGTCCAACGAGCCGTTCT
>JBBQAB010000421.1:0-3660 GCA_038198385.1 Propionibacteriales bacterium | reverse complement strand
GGCTGAGCACGGCCGAGATTGCGCGCGGCTTCCTGGTCAAGGACGCCACCATCGGCGCGCGGATCTCCCGGGCCAAGAAGGCCCTCGTCGGGGTCGACGTCAGCCTGCCTGGCGGTCGCGAGCGCCGCGAGCGACTCGACGACGTGATGGCGGTCATCTACCTGGTCTTCAACGAGGGCTACTCGGCCACCGCCGGGGACGACTGGATGCGACCCGAGCTGTGCCTGGAGGCCCTGCGGCTGGCGAGGATACTCGTCGCACTGGCACCGGGTGAGCCGGAGGTGCACGGGCTGCAGTCGCTGCTGGAGATCCAGGCGTCCCGCACCCGAGCCCGGGTCGGCGACGACCACCGGGCCGTGCTGCTGGAGTCGCAGGACCGCCGGCTGTGGGACCAGCTCCTGATCCGGCGGGGGTTCGCCGCCCTCGACCGTGCGCAGCGGCTTGGCCGTCCAGTCGGCGCGTACGTGCTGCAGGCGGCCATCGCCGCGTGTCACGCTCGGGCCCACCGAGCCGAGGACACCGACTGGGGGCGGATCGCCGCGCTGTACGACCTCCTCGCGCAGCTCAACGGCAGCCCGGTGGTGGAGGTCAACCGGGCGGTGGCGTACGGGCGCGCCTTCGGCCCTGACGCCGGGTTGACCGTGCTGGACGGGATCGACGCCGCAGCCCTGACCGGGTCGCCGATGGTGGGGAGCGTTCGTGGGGATCTGCTCGCACGGGCGGGGCGGGCGGCGGAGGCGGCCCGCTGCTTCCGGCAGGCCGCCGCGCTCAGCCGCAACCTCAGTGAGCAGAACCTGCTCCTCAGCCGCGCCGACGAGGTCTGCTGAGACGGGTGTCGAAACCAGGGCCGCCCGTTCGACGCGGAGACAAGTGAAGTCCCACCAGGAGGCAGAGATGACCAGCACAACCACCCACCCGACCGCCAGCGTGACCTCGGCCGACGGCACCTCCCTCGCCTATGAGGTCACCGGGCGCGGTCCGGCACTGGTGGTCGTCGACGGTGCCATGTGTCAGCGCGCCATGGGACCCTCCCGCGGTCTCGCCACACAGCTGCAGGACCGGTTCACCGTGTACGCCTACGACCGCCGGGGCCGCGGGGAGAGCGGGCCCGGCCTCTCCCCGTGGTCCCTGAACCGTGAGCTGGAGGACCTTGCCGCAGTGCTTCAGGCTGCCGGGAGAGGGGCGCACCTCTTCGGCTCCTCCTCAGGTGCCGTGCTCGCCCTGGAGGCGGCTCGGCGGGGCATGGCGGAAGGCCGTGTGGTCGCGTACGAGGCGCCGTTCATCGTGGACGACACGCACCCGGCCAACGACCCGGGCCTGCCGGGGCGGGTGCAGGCCCTGGTGGACGGCGGCCGCCGCAGCGAGGCGGTCAAGACCTTCCTGCGGGTCGTGGGCGCCCCCGCGCCGGTGGTCGCGCTGATGCCCCTGATGCCCACCTGGAAGCGCATGACGGAGGTCGCGCACACACTGCCCTACGACCTGTCCCTGGTCGTCGGCTGTCAGCAGGGGCAGCCGTTGCCGGCGGGTGCCTACGAAGGGGTGAGCGCCACCACCCTGGTCATTGCGGGAGGAAAAAGCCCGGCCTACATGCGCAACGCCCAGGCCGCCATCGCAGCCGCGGTACCCGGGGCCCGGTTGATGACCCTGCCCGGTCAGACCCACATGATCAAGCCGAAGGCGGTGGCCCCGGTGGTCGCCGACTTCCTGGACGCGGACTGACCCACGCCCAGCCGGTCGTGCCGTCCCCGGCGCCAGGTCTGGCCAAACGTTCTGGTCAGCGCGATAGTGGTTGGTGGGGCGCACCGTTCCCACCGAGTTGGGCGAGGGAACATGACGGCAACACCCGAGGAGATCTTCGAAAGGCACGTAGCGGCGCTGACGACCGGCGACCTTGATGCCCTGGCAGCCGACTACGCCGACGACGCCCTCGTGGTGACCCCGACGGGGGAGTATCGGGTCAGGGAAGCCGTACGTGAGCTGTTCGCCGGGCTCTCACAGGCTCTTCCGCAGGTCACCCTGGATGCTCAGGTGACGGCTTTCGCTGGGGATGTGCTCTTGCTCCACTGGACCGCTGACTCCTCTCTGCACACGATCAGCGACGGCGTCGACACCTTCGTGTTCAGGGACGGAGCTATCCAAGCGCAGACCGTCTCCTGCACCCTGACGCCGAAGGGTGGGCCGGCTGATCCGCAGGGAGCAGCCACCTGACCCGAGTGGTTCCGGCCGGGTCCGCCACATGAGCCCGACCCGGATCGGACCGCTCAGCTCTGATCCGGCACCATCGACGGCCCGTTCCCGGCTCGACCTCGGTGCCGGCCGTACGCACCCGGCGAGGCGGAGGAAGGCGTTGCGGGCGTGCATCCCGTTCCGGGTGCCGGGCACCAGCAGCCGGGAGGCCAGCAAGGCGAAGCGCTGGCCGCGTCGGACCTGGCGTGAGCGCCGCCGTTCGTAGCGGCTCAGCGCGACGTCGAGGTCGCCTCCCGCCGACAGTTCCTGGGGGTCCGCGCGGCCAGCACCGTGCTCGTGCGGTTCAGCCGTGCCCGTGGTCAGGCCGGGGACCGTCGATCACCTCGAACAGCCGCTCGGTCTGCTCGGGTGTCAGCCAGCCCTGACCCTGGGCCAGGTTCGCGGCGCCGAGGGCCAGGACCTCGTACGCCGGCAACACCTCCGGGGCGCTCGACGCCAGGGCCTCGAGATGGCCCGCGACGGTGGCCACGTCCCCGCGCGACACCGGGCCGGTCAGCGCCGCGGGACCGAGCTGCAGGGAATTCGACAGGCCGGCGGTGACCAGCGGACCGAGCACGGCCGACGGCGCGTCCACGCCCGCCCGTACGAGCAGCTCCTCGGCCTGAGTCACCAAGACCGTGAGGTGGTTCACTGCGTGGCAGAGCGCTGCGTGGTACAGCGCGCGCTTGTCCTCCGGGACGACGAAGCCGCCCGCCCCGAGCATGTGCGCGAGCGCGATTCCGAGCTCGACGCCCGGGGCGTCACCGGTGACCGCGAATCGGGTCTGGGACAGGCGAGCGACCTCGGTCTCGAGGTCACCGACGAAGGTCATGGCCGGGTGCAGGGCCAGCACCGACGCGCCCCGGCGGGCCAGCGGCTCGAGGACGCCCACCCCGTACCTCCCGCTGACGTGCATCGCGGTCCGGCCGGTCCAGTCCTGGTCGGCAAGACCGGCCGCGACCTCAGCCAGGGCGTCGTCGGGAACGGCCAGGATGACCACCTCGGCGTCGGCGCTGGCCCGGCGTTGGTCGGTGGTAAAAAGGGTGTCGGGCAGCAGGGTCCGGGCCCGGTCCAGGCCCCCCGGTGACCGGTGGGTCATGGCAGTGACGGGGAAGTTGGCGCGGTCCAGGGCGCAGGCCAGAGCCAGAGCCACCCGCCCGGAGCCGACGAAGCTGACCGTGGGCCGGCGGTTGAACCGAGCGATGGTGGTCCGGTGCGCGTCGGTCCTGTTCACCCGCTCACGCTAGGCGCCGTGTCGCTCCAGGGCGAATTTCTCCAGGACTGGGACGCACGTGGGTCGGCTACCCGGGGGGAGCCTCTCGCAGCACGTCGAAGCGCAGGTGCGAGGTGGGCCCGGCCAGCAGGGGCAGCCGCCGGCGCTGCCGCCACAGGACGGGCCGTCCGTCGGTGCCGCGCGCGAGGATGTAACGCCGT
>JBBQAB010000420.1:0-3132 GCA_038198385.1 Propionibacteriales bacterium | reverse complement strand
GTACGCCGCCCCGGCCTCGTTCTGCCCGGCCTCGGCCTGCTTGACCGTCTCGGCCAGCTCCTTGGTCCGGGCCAGCAGCTCGGTCCGCTCCACGCCCTGCGCCTTCGGGATCCGCTTGCCCAGCTCCTTCTGCTCGGCGCGGGCCTCCTCGTAGCGGGTGATCGCGGACCGTCGGGCCTCGTCGGTGGCCAGCAGCTCGTCCACGACGGCCGCCGACTCCCCGCGGGCCCGCTGTGAGGCACGGATACGGTCGGGATTCTGCCGGAGCACCTTGACGTCGATCACCCGCCCTACCCTAGCGACCGCTCCCCGTCGGGCACCCGACTTCCCCGGTGCGGGAGCCGGGTGGGCGTGGGGCGGCGGCCGGCACGGGACAATGGCCGCATGGTTCGCCGGCCCCCGACGCGTACGTCGCTCATCATCGCGCTGTCGCTGCTCGTTGTCCTCGTCGTCTGGACCTGGCTGACCTTCACCTCTACCGCCTTCGAGGCCATGGACGCCCGCCTCGTCGCTCCGCGGCTGGATCCGTTGTCGCCGACCGCCCAGGTCGCCGGGGCGCTGGCCCTCCTCACCTGGCCGGGGGTGGAGTACGCCGCCCTGCTCGCCATCGCCCTCTGGGCGGCCCAGCACCGGCTGCGGCAGCTGGCCATCGGCCTCGTGCTGGCCGCCGCCCTCGCCTGGGGCGGGGCGTCCCTGGCCAAGAACGTCTTCGCCCGGCCCCGGCCCGCCGCCGCCCTCGACCTGATCACCACCCACGGCTATGCCTACCCGTCGGGCCACATGACCGCGGTCGTGGCCTGCGCCATCGCCGTCGGGGCGACGTTCGCGGTCACCCGCCAGCCCGTACGGGCCCGGCTCGCCTGGCAGACCGGCGCAGCCGTCGTAGTGGTGGCGGTGGCGCTGGACCGGTGGGTGCTGGGTGCGCACTTCGTCTCCGACCTGGTCGGCGGGGCTCTCCTCGGCGGGTTCATGGCCACCCTGTCGCTGATCCTGGCCGGGGTGAAGGTGCCCGGACCCCAGGACCTGGTCACCGAGCTCGTACGCCGCCAGAGTGTCCCTGCGACCGACACCCCCCAGCTCCGGGCCGCCGTCATCTACAACCCGTCCAAGGTGACCGACTGGGTGACCTTCCGTCGCCACGTCGAGTACGAGCTCAAGATCCGCGGCTGGGAACGGGCGCTGTGGCTGGAAACCACCCCCGAGGACCCGGGCCGGGCGATGACGGCGCAGGCCGTGGCCGCAGGCGTCGACCTGGTTCTGGGCGCCGGCGGCGACGGCACCATCCGGGTTATCTGCTCCGGACTGGCCGGGACCGGTATCCGGTTCGGGCTGATCCCGGCGGGCACGGGCAACCTGCTGGCCCGCAACATCGGCATCCCCCTGGACGAGGGGGCCGCCCTCGACGTGGCCTTCGACGGCGTGGACAAGCCCATCGACCTGGTCCGGGTCAGCGTCGACGGCGGTCCACCGGACCACTTCGCCGTCATGGCCGGGATCGGCATCGACGCGGTGATCATGGAGGGCACCAACCTGGACCTGAAGAAGGCGGTCGGGTCGGCGGCCTACTTCGTCTCGGCCGCCCGGAACGTCAACCACCCGGCGCTGCACACCACCATCCAGGTCGACGATCACCCGCCCTTCCGGCGGCGGGCCCACGTCATCGTGATCGGCAACGTCGGCTACCTGCAGGCCAACATCCCGCTGATCCCCGACGCCCGGCCCGACGACGGGCTGCTCGACCTGCTGGTGGCCTCACCTCGCGGGGCCAAGGACTGGGTCCGGATCACCGCCCGGGTGCTGACCCGCCGGCGGCACACCGACGAGCAGCTGGACCGGATCGTCGGGCGCAAGGTGGTGATCACCGTCGAGGAACGGGACCAGTTCCAGCTCGACGGCGACACCGTCGGTGAGTGCGGCACGATGGTGGCCGAGGTCAGACCGGGAGCCCTGCTGCTGCGGGTCCCGAGGTCGATCGGGCAGGCCCCGATGCGACCCGCCGCCGAGCTCCAGCCTGAACCCGAACCCGAGATGGCCTGACGCGCACACGCCCGTCCCACCCCCGAGTGAGACACCGACCCGACGGAGAACACCGACCGGAAGCTCCGCCCTCGATGGTCGCCCTTCGGTCCTTCCCCGACCGAGCCACGTCCCTAGTCCGTGAGGATGCGCTCAATCGTCCGCTGGCCCATGACACTCATCACCGGGTTGCTGTCGAGGTAGTACCAGGCCACGCCGAGAGCCTGTTCCAAGGCCCACGCCTTGCCTCGCTGCCACTCGGCGCCGTCGCAGCCGAGGTCACCGCGCAGAGCCTGCCGTGGCGCCTCCTCGAGAAGGTGCCAGGCGGCGACCAGGTCCAGCGCAGGATCGGCCGGCCCCAGGCCTCCGACGTCGATGACTGCTGTGAGCCGCCCTCCCTCGACGATGACGTTGCCGGGTATGAGGTCACCGTGGGTCATCGCGTCGACCCCGGGTCGGGGCAGCTCGCGCATGCTTCTCCAGAGTCGTTCGAGCTGGGCCACCTCGAACAGCTCCACACTGGCCCGCAGGCAGGTCTGGACCCAGGCGTCGTGCGTGTGCAGAGCACCACCTCGTCCTGGACCCGAGAACGTCCGACCACGAAGGTCCATGGCTCGGACGGCGCGGATGAAGTCGGCCAGGTCGTGGGCGAACTCCAGCGAGTCGCCCGGGTCGACCTCGACGGCGGTCTTCCCGGGCAGCCACGTCTGCACTGACCAGGGCAGCGGAAAGTCTGAGCCGGGCTCGCCGATCACCACCGGCACGGGAGTGGCGAAGGGCGTCCGACCGTGGAGCTCGCGCGCTGCGGCGGCCTCGGTTTCCAGCCGACGCCGCGTCGCGCCCACCTCCCCGGGCCTCAGCGGGAACCGCGCCGCGAGTCCGGTCCCGATGCGGAACAACGCGTTGACCGTGCCCTGGGCGGGCACCGGCTCGATCGGGAGCTCGGCCCAGCCGGGAAACTGCTCGGCGAGGAGCTCCCGCACCGTCGCCGCACTGACAGCCAGCTGGTCCGGGTGCATCGCCACCCCGACAGTGTCCCGGGCCTCCTCAGCCCGGATCATCCGGGTTGTCGTGCCGCGCCATGATCCGACGCGACGGCGGACCCGCTGCACGCCG
>JBBQAB010000419.1:0-2226 GCA_038198385.1 Propionibacteriales bacterium | reverse complement strand
TCCGGCTGGCCTCGGCGTACGCCGAGATGATGGGCGTGGACGGCTCCCACTAGCACGGGTCGCCAGGGTGCGCGAGCCGGTCCTGCCCGGGCCGGGTGGGTCAGCCGAGGTCGCGGGCGTGGCATCATTCTGCAATGGCCATGACCGCTCAGGTGAAGGCGGAGCTCGCGACCATCAAGGTCAGCAAGCCCTGCTGCCGCAAGTCCGAGGTCGCAGCGACTCTCCGTTTCGCGGGCGGCCTGCACATCGTCAGTGGACGCATCGTGATCGAGGCCGAGCTCGACACAGGTGCCGCCGCCCGTCGGCTGCGGACCGACATCAGCGAGGTCTTCGGCCACGCGAGCGAACTCGTCGTCGTGAACGGCGCCGGGATCCGGCGCGGCACCCGCTACGTGGTCCGGGTCATCAAGGACGGCGAGGCGCTGGCCCGCCAGACCGGGCTCATTGACTCCCGCGGCCGCCCGGCGCGTGGCCTGCCGCCCCAGGTCGTCTCCGGAGCCCTGTGCGACTGCGTCGCCGCCTGGCGTGGGGCCTTCCTGGCCCACGGCTCGCTGACCGAGCCCGGACGCTCGATGGCGCTGGAGGTGACCTGTCCCGGACCGGAGGCCGCACTCGCCCTGGTCGGTGCGGCGCGTCGGCTCGGCATCCCGGCCAAGGCCCGCGAGGTCCGGGCTGTGGACCGGGTGGTCGTGCGCGATGCTGACGCCATCGCCGCCCTGCTGACCCGCTTGGGCGCCCACGAGTCCCTGATGGCCTGGGAGGAGCGCCGGATGCGCCGCGAGGTGCGGGCATCGGCCAACCGGCTGGCCAACTTCGACGACGCGAACCTGCGGCGCTCGGCGCGGGCCGCCGTGGCCGCCGGAGCGCGGGTCGAGCGGGCTCTGGAGATCCTGGGCGCCGACGTACCCGACCACCTGAAGGCCGCCGGGGTCCTGCGCGTCGAGAACAAGCAGGCGAGTCTCGAGGAGCTCGGGCAGCTGCACAACCCCCAGTTGACCAAGGACGCCGTGGCCGGCCGGATCCGACGGCTGCTGGCGACCGCCGACAAGCGGGCGGCCGAGCTCGGCGTGCCCAACACGGAGGCCAGCCTGAGTGCCGAGATGCTCGAGGACGCGGACTGAGCCAGGCGCGTACGCCGGCCTGCGCCAGGTTCGGCAGCCCTTGCGGTCCAGGCGACGGCGGGCATGTGACCAGAACGTAACTGGTATCAGACCAGCCGTTGAGCGGTCGTACGGAGCGTCGGCGAAGTTCGTTATTGTGTCAGAAGGCCCCCAACGGGGCACTCTCAGCCGAAGGAGATCGCATTCATGACCGTACGTGTTGGCATCAACGGCTTTGGCCGCATCGGCCGCAACTTCTTTCGGGCGGTCCAGGCCTCCGGCGCTGACGTCGAGATCGTGGCCTTCAACGACCTCGGTTCTGACGACACCCAGGCCCACCTGCTCAAGTACGACTCGATCCTCGGCCGCCTCGGCCAGCCCGTCTCCGTCGTCGACGGCGGCATCCAGGTGGGCGACCACCTGATCAAGTCCTACGCCGAGCGCGACCCCGCCAAGCTCCCTTGGGGCGAGATCGGTGCGGACGTCGTCATCGAGTCCACCGGCTTCTTCACCGACGGCACCAAGGCGAAGGCCCACCTCGAGGGCGGGGCCAAGAAGGTCATCATCTCGGCTCCAGCCAAGAACGACGACTTCACCGTGGTGATGGGCGTCAACGACGGCGACTACGACCCCACCTCGCACCACATCATCTCCAACGCTTCCTGCACCACGAACTGCCTGGCCCCGATGGCCAAGGTGCTCGACGAGGAGTTCGGGATCGTCAAGGGTCTGATGACCACGATCCACGCCTACACCCAGGACCAGAACCTGCAGGACGGCCCGCACTCCGACCTCCGTCGCGCACGTGCCGCCGCGGTGAACATCGTGCCGACCTCGACCGGTGCCGCCAAGGCCATCGGCCTCGTGCTCCCGCAGCTGAAGGGCAAGCTCGACGGCTACGCGCTCCGCGTCCCGGTCCCCACGGGCTCGGCCACCGACCTCACCTTCGAGGCTGGACGCGAGACCACCGCCGACGAGGTCAACGCCGTCATCAAGGCCGCCGCCGAGGGTCCGCTGAAGGGCTACCTGCTCTACACCGAGGACCCGATCGTCTCCTCCGACATCGTGACCGACCCGCACTCGTGCATCTTCGATTCGGGTCTGACCAAGGTTCTCGGCAACCAGG
>JBBQAB010000418.1:0-5880 GCA_038198385.1 Propionibacteriales bacterium | reverse complement strand
GAGACCCGGCGGAAGCGCCGCGTCCAGGGCCTGCCGTACGAGGTCGGGCTCGCAGGCCTGGGTCAGCCCGATCTCGAGGTACTCCGCCTCGCTGGCCGCCCCGGTCGGGGAGGCGTTCGCGTAGGAGATCCGGGGGTGGGGCGAGAAACCCGAGGAGTAGGCCATCGGAACGCCGGCCCGGCGCAGCGCTCGCTCGAAGGCCCGGCCGAAGTCGCGGTGCGAGGTGAACCGGGCCCGCCCCCGCTTCGCGTACTGGATGCGCAGCCGCTGCACGGGCGGCGCCTGCTGCTCGGGCTGGGGGCGGGACGGTGGCACCGCCGCAGCGTAACCCCCCAGCACCGAGCTCAGGTCAGGCGCTCAGGCGGAGACCTTCGCGTTGCTCGACCCGTAGAGCGGCTCGTCCGGCAGGGCCTCGTCGTCACCGCCGGGGCCGTGCTCGTCCAGCATCGTCGTCTCGTCGAACGGCCGCTGACCGGCCAGCACCGCGTCGAGCTGCTCACGGTCGATGGAGTTCGTCCAGGTCCCCACCAGCACCGTGGCCACGGCGTTGCCCGCGAAGTTGGTCAACGCCCGGGCCTCGGACATGAACCGGTCGATACCCACGATCAGGCCCACGCCGTCCACCAGCTCGGGCCGGTGCGAGGCGAGTCCGCCGGCCAGCGTGGCCAGCCCGGCACCGCTGACGCCGGCCGCACCCTTGGAGGCCAGCATCATGAACAGCAGCAGCGAGATCTGCTCTCCCAGCCGCAGCGGCTCACCCATCGCGTCGGCGACGAACAACGACGCCATGGTCAGGTAGATGGCCGTGCCGTCCAGGTTGAAGGAGTAGCCGGTCGGCACCACGACCCCGACGGTGGGCTTGGCCACCCCGAGGTGCTCCATCTTGGCGATCAGCCGCGGCAGCGCCGACTCCGAGGACGAGGTCGACACGATGAGCAGGAACTCCCGGGCCAGGTAGCGCAGCAGCTTGAAGATGTTCAGCCCGGTGACCAGCTTGAGGATCAGCCCGAGCACGACGAACACGAAGAGCGCACAGGTCAGGTAGAAGCCGAACATCAAGACGGCGAGGCTCTTCAACGCACCCGCGCCGGCGCCCCCGACCACGGCGGCGATGGCCCCGAAGGCACCGATGGGGGCCACCCACATGATCATGGCCAGCACCCGGAAGACCAGGCGCTGCAGGTGTCCCACCCCCGCGAGGATCGGCTTGCCGGAGTCGCCCATCGCCTGCAGGGCGAAACCGACCAGCAGCGCCACGAGCAGCGCCTGCAGGACGACCCCGGAGGTCAGGGCGGAGATCAGGGTGTCGGGGATGATGTGCAGAAGAAAGTCGGAGGTCGTGGTCTTGGCCCCGGCCTGCGAGGCTCCCTTGGCGGCGATCGCACCGGTCAGCTGCAGACCGGCACCGGGCTTCAGGATGTTACCGACAACCAGGCCGATGCCCAGGGCCACTGTCGACATGGTCAGGAAGTAGGCCAGGGCGATCCCGCCGACCCGGCCGACCTGGGCGGCACTGCGGACCGAGCCGACCCCGATGACGATGCTGCAGAAGATGACCGGGGCGATCATCATCTTGATCAGGGCCACGAAGCCGGTGCCCAGCGGCTTCAGCTGGACGGCGAAGTCGGGGGCGGCGATGCCGACGACGATGCCCAGACCGACCGCGACGATGACGGCGATGTAGAGCAGGTGGGTGCGTTCCTTGCGCCGGGGCTTCCCGGTCGATCCGGTGGGCGTCGCCGCGTCCGGTTGCGTGCTGGGCGTCTTTGCCATGGTCGATCTCCCCTTCGAGACGATGTCGATGACCAGAGCATGCTGCACCCACGGGGACCCCGTCCTCTTTCGTTCGTTGAGTTCACGCCGTGTCGCGGTTCGGCCTCCCGGGCTCCGCGGACGTTCCGCCACCGCCGCCGGACGGGGCAGAATGCCCCCATGACGCAGCGGCGGCGTGGCGGGGGGTCGGTCTCCCTGGCGCGCCAGATCCTGCTGCTGCAGGTCCTCGTCCTGGCCGTGGTCATCTCCGCCGCTCTGCTGCTGGCCGTCTCCGACGCCCGCCGCACCTCACAGGAGCAGGCCACCGCGCGAGCGGTGGCGGTCGCGGTCACGGTGGCCGACTCCCCCGCCCTCGACGCGGGCCTGGCCGGGGCCGACCCGTCGGCGAGCCTGCAGCCGTTCGCGGAACGGGTGCGCACCGACACCGGGACCGACTTCGTGGTCATCATGAGCCCGGCCGGTATCCGCTGGACCCATCCCGACCCGGCCAACATCGGCAGGCCCTTCCTCGGCTCCATCAGCGAGGCCCAGCAGGGACGGGTCGGCACAGAGCTCTACACCGGAACCCTGGGACCCTCGGTGCGCGCCGTGGTGCCCGTGGTCCGGGACCAACGGGTGGTCGCTCTGGTCGGCGCGGGGATCACCATGGAGAAGGTCAACGCGTCGCTCCGGGCAAACCTGCCCGGTCTGCTCGTGGCCGCGGTGGCGGTGCTGGCAGTGGGGTTCCTCGGCGCCCTGCTGATCACCAAGCGGCTGCGTCGCCAGACCCACGGGCTGGGCGAGCAGGAGCTCGGCCGGATGTACGAGTACTACGACGCCGTGCTGCACTCGGTGCGCGAGGGGCTGGTGCTGCTCGACCGCGAGCACCGGGTCCAGCTCGTCAATGCGGAGGGGCGGCGGCTGCTGGGGTTGTCCCCCGACGCGGTCGGGTACCCGATCGGTGAGGTCGGGCTGCCCACGACCCTGACCCACGCCCTGGCCCACGACGACACCATGGTCGACGAGATCCACCTCGTCGACGCCCGCATGCTGGTGGTCAACCGGCGTACGGCGGGTCGGTCCGGGCGCGACCTGGGCTCGGTGGTGACCTTCCGCGACCACACCGAGATCCAGGCCATGGCCGGCGAGCTCGACACCGTACGGAGCATGGCCGACTCGCTGCGCGCCCAGAACCACGAGGCGGCCAACCGGCTGCACACGGTCGTGTCGCTGATCGAGATCGGACGCAACGAGGACGCCGTTCAGTTCGCCACCCACGAGCTGGAGGTCTCGCAACGGCTGACCGACCACGTGGTGTCCTCGGTCGAGAACCCGGTGGTGGCGGCCCTGCTGCTGGGCAAGACCGCCCAGGCGGCCGAGCGCGGTGTGCTGCTGGAGCTGACCGGGTCCTCGCTGGAGGACATGAGCGTTGAGCCGGTCGACGCGGTGACGATCCTCGGCAACCTGGTTGACAACGCCCTCGACGCCACCGGCGAGGGTGGCCCGCACAAGCGGGTCCACCTCGGCCTGCAGATCGACGCCGACCGGTTCGTGGTCCGGGTCGAGGACAGCGGGCCCGGAATCCGCCCGGGTGAGCGCGAACTGGTCTTCCGGCGGGGCTGGTCGACGAAGGGCGGACCCGCCGGCCTGGGACGCGGCATCGGGCTGGCCCTGGTCGTCCAGACCGTCCGCCGCTACGGCGGTGACATTGCCGTCGCGACCTCCGACCTCGGGGGCGCCTCCTTCACCGTCACCATCCGCACCGTCAACGGCGCGGGGCACCCCGAGGTCCGGTCGTGACCTACCGGGTGCTGGTGGTGGAGGACGAGGTGATCGCCGCCCAGGCCCACGCCAGCTATGTCACCCGGCTGCCGGAGTTCGCGGTGGCCGGGGTCGCCCACAGCGGCCGGGCCGCCCTGGACCTGTTGGAGTCCGACGACGTCGACCTGGTCCTGCTCGACATGAACCTGCCCGACGGCCACGGCCTGGACCTGCTCCGACACCTCCGGGCCGCCGGCCGCACCAGCGACGTGATCGCGGTCAGCTCGGCCCGCGAGCTGGAGGTGGTCAGGCAGGCGGTGGCCCAGGGCGTGGTGGCCTACCTGATCAAGCCGTTCACCTTCGCCGGGTTCCGGACCAAGCTGGACTCCTACGCCGACTACCGCCGTCAGCTGGCCCAGCAGAGCGCCGTCGTGCTGCAGACCGAGGTGGACGCGCTGATCGGCGCGCTGCACCCGACCACCCGCGGTGAGCAGCTCCCGAAGGGCCTGACCCTGAGCACGCTTGCCCTGGTGACCCGGTCGGTGCGGGAGACCTCGGTGCGGGAGACCTCGGGGCGGGAGACCTCGGGCGGCCGGACGGCGTCCGAGGTGGCCGAGGTCGTCGGCGCCTCCCGGGTGACCGCCCGTCGCTATCTGGAGCACCTGGCCGAGACCGGGCTGGTCAGCCGGGAACAGCGCTACGGGGGCACCGGCCGCCCCGAGGTCGAGTACCACTGGCGTTGAGGCGCCCCCGACCGGTCGGGTCCGAACACCCGGCCCCCACCAGGACGCGGTGGCTCAGACGGGCCAGAGCCGGTCGAGGACCCGCTGCGTGGCGCGCCCGTCGTCGAGGTGGCAGTAGCGCTTCCGGAAGGCGGCGTACCGGGCCCCGTAGTCGCGGACCAGGGCGGGCAGGTCGCTCAGCGCCTCGGTCAGACCCGCCTGGTCGGTGGGCATCGGACCGGGGGCCTCGGCCACCAGGTCGAGGGTGAACCCCCGGAGTCGGTCACGGTAGTGCTCCAGGTCGTAGAGGAAGAGCACGATCGGCTTGCCGGTGACGGCGAAGTCGAAGAGCACCGAGGAGTAGTCGGTGACCAGGACGTCGGCGGCGAGGTAGAGGTCGGAGATGTCGGGATAGGCCGACAGGTCGCGGACCTGGTCCGAGTGCGGCACGGGTGTCCGGCCGCCGAGGAAGTAGTGCCGCCGCATCAGCAGCACGTGGCCCGGGCCCAGGTTCGCCGCGAGCGCGTCGAGGTCCAGACCCAGGGCGACGTCACCGACGGTCGCCTCGTCGTCGCGGTAGGTGGGGGCGTACAGGATCACGGTCTGGTCCTCCCGCAGGCCGAGGCGGCGACGGATCTCGGCGCGGTGCAGCTCCCGGTCCGGGGCGTTCAGCACGTCGTTACGTGGGTAGCCCGTCTCCAGCACCTGGCCCGGGTAGCCGAATGCGCCCCGAAGCAGGTCGGTACCGGCCCGGCTGGGGGTGATCAGGTAGTCCCAGCGGGCGATCTCGGCGTCCATCTCGTCGAACGACGCCTCGGCGGGCTGGAAGATCGCGGTGCGGTGGATGCGCTTGAGGGGGGTTCCGTGCCAGGTCTGCAGATAGAGCGTGTCGGGCCGCTTGCGCCAGGTGTCCAGGTCGGTGTGGCAGTTGGCGACCAGCACATCGGTCGACTCCAGCGCCGCCACTGCGGCCTTGCTGGCGATCCGGACGGTCCGCACCCCGGCCGGGAACGCGTCCCGGTGACCCGGGTCGGCCAGCCAGACGTGCTCGTCGTCGCCGCCCCGGGCCAGCAGAGCCCGATGGAGGGCGCGCGGGTTGTCGGAGTAGCGCCCGTTGAAGCTGTTGTAAACCACCTTCACCGCAGGTGGACCCATCCGGGGGCGGCGCGGAAAGAGCGGTAGTCCCGCCCGGCCGCGGAGGGGGCAGGGGCAGTCGGCATCTGCGCACCGTAGCAGCCGCCATCACCCCTTCTTTACCTCGTACTGCGGCGGCTTTACCGCTTCCTGAGGGAGGAAAAGAAGTGTTATCGCGATCCTGACTGGGGGTTGCGGATTACCCAGGAGCGGCCGAAGGCCTAGCGGACAGAGTCAGTCGTACCAGATTCAACGACTTCATCCGCCACCTCAGACCCCGGGGGTTCCCCACCATGGCCTGCCACCTCCCGCTCCGCCGCCGCTCCGCCGCCCGCCTCGTACGTCCGCTCGTGCTCGCCGTCACCACCGGCCTCCTCGGGTTCGCGCTGGGGTCGGTGCCGGCGGCCGAAGCCGCCACCATCGCGGTGTCCGGCCTGGTGCAGGAGCGCTCCTCGTCAGTCTCACTGAACGGTCCCTGGACCACGGTGAGCTCGGCCCAGGCGGTCGGCGG
>JBBQAB010000417.1:0-5810 GCA_038198385.1 Propionibacteriales bacterium | reverse complement strand
GTCGCGCCGTAGTAGGCGCTGACGTAGTCGGGCAGCACCTGACGGGCCCGGGCCTCGAAGGTGCTGGGGTGCTCCAGACGCTCGTCGGTCACCGGCTCGACCGGGGCCCAGTCCGCGTACGGGTTCGTCTCGCTCATGTCGTCGCTGCGCCCCTTCCGACCCGCGTGGTCGGGCCGCCCGGCGGGCCCGGGCTCATCCTAGGTCGCGCGCCTCAGCGGTAGTTGGTGAACTGGACCGCGAAGTCGTAGTCCTGGCCCTTGATCAGCGCCTGGACCACCTGCAGGTCGTCGCGGCTCTTGCTGCTGACCCGGAGCTCGTCACCCTGGATCAGAGCCTTGACGCCCTTGGGTCCCTCGTCGCGGACCAGCTTGGAGACCTTCTTGGCGTTCTCCTGGCTGATGCCCTCCTCGGTGGTCGCGGTGATCTTGTACAGCTTGCCCGAGGAGCGCGGCTCGCCCGCGTCCAGGGACTTCAGGCTCACCCCGCGCTTCACCAGCTTGGACTGGAAGACGTCGAGGATGGCCTTGACCCGCTCCTCGGAGTTGGCCTCCATCTCGATGGCCTCGCCGGACCACGCGATGGAGGCGTCGGTGTTCTTGAAGTCGAAGCGCTGCCGGATCTCCTTGGAGGCCTGGTTCAGGGCGTTGTCGACCTCCTGCCGCTCGACCTTGCTGACGACGTCGAAGGAGCTGTCTGCAGCCACGTGGATCTCCGTTCTGGGTGCGGGCCGCGGGGTCGTGCCCCCGCGGAACGGAGCCATTCTGCCCAACCGGGCGGGGGGCTGCCCAGGCGGTTCGCCCGCGGGGGCACAAGTTGCTAGTGTTTCTCCCCGGTGGCCGGTCGCAAGACCACCAGCACGGCAGGTTGCCCGAGTGGCCAAAGGGAGCAGACTGTAAATCTGCCGGCATCGCCTACGTTGGTTCGAACCCAACACCTGCCACCACGGACGTCTTCGGCTCGATTGGCCGAGGGCGTACGTGGATGTGTATCTTTGTACGTCGGCGTCGCCCCCCGGGGTGGTACCAACAGGCCCCTATAGCTCAGTCGGTAGAGCGTCTCCATGGTAAGGAGAAGGTCTGCGGTTCGAATCCGCATGGGGGCCCGGACTCACGTTCCGGTGCCACCGCGCACCGGCGGAATACGTCACCCTCCCGGGCCGTTGACCGACCAGTCAGCTGGTAGCCGGGACCACAGCGGGATAGCTCAGGCGGTAGAGCAAGCGGCTCATAATCGCTGTGTCGCGGGTTCGAGTCCCGCTCCCGCTACCGATCGGCAGCACCAGGCAGGACGGGTCCCCCCGGGGACTGACGCTCGAGCATCACCTAGTCGGTTCGAGCACATCGAGAAGATCGAAGGAACCCATCATGGCCAAGAGCTCAGACGTCCGGCCGAAGATCACGCTGGCTTGCACCGAGTGCAAGGAGCGGAACTACATCACCAAGAAGAACCGGCGCAACGACCCTGACCGGATGGAGCTCAAGAAGTTCTGCCCGCGTTGCCACAGCCACACCGCTCACCGAGAAACTCGTTGAGCACTCGTACCATCGTGGGTCTGCGACCTTCGCCAGAGCCGTCCGCTGCTGCGGGCGGCTCTGCTGCGTCTGTGCCCCTCGTCGGGCTGGCCCACGGCAGCCGGCACCCCCGCGGAGCGGCCGCGATCGAACGGCTGATGACCGAGGTCGGGGCTCTCGCCGGGCTGGACTCCCGCCCCGCCTACCTCGACCTGGCCCAGCCCGACCTGGAGACCGTGGTCACCGACCTGGCGGCGGCCGGGCACACCTCCGCGGTGGTCGTCCCCCTGCTCTTCACCTCCGCCTTCCACGCCACCGTCGACGTCCCCGAGGCGGTGCAGACCGCGGCGGACGCGGTCGGGCTCGAGCTGGTGGTCACCGACATCATCGGGACCGGGGACGACGTGGCCACGCTGCTGGGCGCCAACCTGGTCGACGCGGGGGTGCCCGGCACCACCTCGGTCCTGCTGCTGGCGGTGGGCTCCTCCAAGCCGGCCGCCAACGCCGCGGTGGCTGACCTGGCCGTGCGTCTCGGCGCCGGCCGGGACGCCCCCCTACGCGCCGCCTTCGGCACCTGCGCCCCCCGGGCCGCCGACGTGCTCGCCGAGCTGCCCGGCCCGGTGGCCGTGGTGCCGCTCTTCCTCTCCGACGGGCTGCTGCTCGACCCGGTCCGCCGGATGGCGACCGAGCGGGGCATGACCATGCTCGAGCCCCTGGGGGAGCGGGCCACCCCGCTCGTCCTGGCCCGCTACGGGGCCGCCCTGGCCCGCCTCGGCTAGCGTGACCCCCATGGCCATCTCCGAAGCACACGCCGGCCGGAGCTATCCGCCGACCGCCCCGTACGAGGTCTCGGCCGCCAAGATCGTTGAGTTCGCGGCGGCTCTGGGCGACGACTCCCCGGCGTACGGGGGTGACAGGCCCATGGCACCGCCGACCTTCGTGGCCGTGATCTCGGCCTCCGCCTGGGACTCGATGTTCGACGACGCCGAGCTCGACATCGCCCTGCGGCGGGTCGTCCACGGCGACCAGCGTTTCAGCTACGTCCGGCCGCTGCGGGTCGGTGACGTGATCGTGGCCACCTTGACCATCGACAAGGTACGAGTCCGCTCCGGATCGGAGATCATCACGTCCTCGGTCGAGGTCGCCACCGTGGCCGGGGAGACCGTCTGCACCGCCCAGTCCACTTTCTTCCACTCCCGTGAGGTGACCGTGTGAGCACCCCCACCCCCGACCAGGTCGTGGTGGGCACCGTGCTGCCCGAGCTCCGGGTCCGCTTCACCCGCCAGACCCTGGCCCGGTACGCCGGCGCCTCCACCGACTTCAACCCCATCCACTACTCCCACCACTACGCGGCCAAGGTCGGTCTGCCCGGGGTGATCGCCCACGGTCTGCTGACCATGGGGACGGCCCTGCGGGTGGTGACCGACTGGGTCGGCGACCCGGCCCGGGTGGTGACCTACTTCGTCCGCTTCACCAAGCCGGTCGTGGTCCCCGACGACGAGGACGGGACCGAGGTGGTCTTCACCGCCACCGTCGCGGCCGTCGAGGGCACCCGGGTGACGCTGGCCATCGAGGCGGTGGCGGACGAGCTCAAGGTCCTGGGAGCCGCGCGCGCCGAGGTCGAGCTCGGCGCTCTCGCGTGAGGCTGACCGGGTCGGGTCCCGACCTGGCTGCCGCCGGCACCCGGCTGGCCGACCTGACGACGCTGCGGGTCGGCGGTCCGGCGCGGGACCTCGTCGTCGCGACCACCGAGGCCGAGCTGATCGAGACGGTCCGAGCCCTGGACGCCGCCGGTGAGCCGGTGCTGGTGCTGGGTGGCGGCTCCAACCTGCTGGTCGGCGACGACGGCTTCGACGGCACCGTGGTCCAGGTGGCCAGCCGGGGGTTCGGCGAGGACGTGGAGTCCTGCTCCGGCGCGGTGCTGACCGTTGCGGCCGGTGAGCCCTGGGACGACCTGGTCGCCGTCGCGGTGGAGCGCGAGTACTCCGGCCTGGAGGCCATGTCGGGCATCCCGGGGCTGACCGGGGCCACACCGATCCAGAACGTCGGGGCGTACGGGGCCGACGTCAGCCAGGTCATCAGCATGGTCCGCACCTGGGACCGGCAGACCGGGCAGCGTCGGACGTTCTTTCCGCTGGACTGCGGCTTCGGCTACCGGACCTCGCGATTCAAGGACGAACCAGGACGCTACGTCGTGCTGTCGGTGACCTTCCAGCTCAAGCTCGGGTCGCTGTCGGCGCCGGTCCGCTACCCCGAGCTGGCCCGGGTGCTGGGGGTCGAGCTCGGTGAGCGGGCGCCCATCGGTGCGGTCCGGGACGCCGTGCTGGGTCTGCGCGCCGGCAAGGGGATGCTGCTCGACGACGCCGACCCGGACTCCTGGAGTGCGGGCTCCTTCTTCACCAACCCGCTGCTCAGCCCCGAGCAGGCGGAGCTGCTGCCGGCTGCGGCCCCGCGCTACCCCCAGCCCGACGGCACGGTCAAGAGCAGCGCGGCGTGGCTGATCGAGCACGCCGGGTTCGCCAAGGGCTACGGCGCGGGCCCGGCGCAGGTCTCGGGCAAGCACACGCTGGCCCTGACCAACCGGGGCGCGGCCAGGGCGGCCGACGTGATCGCGCTTGCCCGGGAGATCCGGGCCGGGGTGCAGGAGCACTTCGGCGTTATTTTGGTTCCCGAGCCCGTACTGGTTGGGTGTTCCCTGTGAGTGCTGCACCCTTTGCTGTCTGGGCCCCCCTTCCCACCTCGGTCACCCTCGTGGTCCGCCAGGTGGGTGAGACCGAGGGCGAGAAGATCCCGATGCGTCGGGCCGAGGATGGCTGGTGGGAGCCCGACGCACCGCTGCCCGGAGACGGTCACGGTGACCAGGAGTACGGCTACCTGCTCGGCGACGGTGACACCGTTCTGGCCGACCCTCGGTCGCGCCGTCAGGTCGACGGGGTGCACGGCTGGTCGCGGACCTACGACCCGGCCTCCTTCGCCTGGACCGACAACACCTGGAACGGCCGCCAGCTGGCGGGCAGCATCATCTACGAGCTTCACATCGGCACCTTCACCGCCGAGGGCACCCTGGAGGCGGCGATCGACCGGCTCGACCACCTCGTACGCCTCGGGGTCGACTTCGTCGAGCTGATGCCCGTCAACGACTTCAACGGCTCCCACAACTGGGGTTACGACGGGGTCCTCTGGTATGCGGTACACGAGACCTACGGCGGCCCGTTCGGCTACCAGCGGTTCGTCGACGCCTGCCACCGGGTCGGACTGGGCGTCATCCAGGACGTGGTCTACAACCACCTGGGTCCGAGCGGGAACCACCTGCCGGAGTTCGGTCCCTACCTGAACGAGGGCGGCGCCAACACCTGGGGAGACTCGCCCAACCTGGACGGCGAGGACTCCGACGAGGTCCGGCGCTACATCATCGACAACGCCATGATGTGGCTGCGGGACTACCACGTGGACGGGCTGCGGCTGGACGCCGTGCACGCTCTGCACGACACCCGGGCCACCCACCTGCTGGAGGAGCTGGCCATCGAGACCGAGGCGCTGAGCGCCTTCGTCGGCCGCCCGCTGCCGCTGATCGCGGAGTCCGACCTCAACGACCCCCGGTTGATCACCGCCCGGGTGGGCGGCGGCTACGGGCTGGCGGGTCAGTGGAGCGACGACTTCCACCACGCCCTCTACGTCAGCCTGACCGGGGACACCACCGGCTACTACGCCGACTTCGACTCCCTGGCCGCGCTGGGCAAGGTGTTCGAGAACGGGTTCTACCACGACGGGACCCGGTCGACCTTCCGGGGCCGGACCCACGGGCATCAGATCGACACCATGCGGACGCCGACCTGGCGGCTGGTCGTGTGCTCGGACAACCACGACCAGATCGGCAACCGCGCCGCGGGCGAGCGGCTGGCCGACAAGCTCAACCACCGGCAACAGACGCTGGCGGCCATGGTCACCCTGCTCAGCCCCTTCACCCCGATGATCTTCATGGGGGAGGAGTGGGGGGCGAGCACCCCGTGGAAGTTCTTCACCTCCCACCCCGAGCCGGAGCTGGCCGAGGCCGTTCGCAGCGGTCGGCTGGAGGAGTTCGCCCAGATGGACTGGGACACCGACAACGTGCCCGACCCGCAGGACCAGGCGACCTACGAGACCTCCAAGCTGGACTGGGACGAGCTGCTGCAGCTCGGGCACGCCGACCTGCTGGCCCAGACCGAGGCGCTGATCCGGATTCGGCGTACCTATCCCGAGTTCACCGACCCCCGCTTCGACCAGGGTCGGGCCACCTCCGACGACGTGGGCGGCTGGCTG
>JBBQAB010000416.1:0-2177 GCA_038198385.1 Propionibacteriales bacterium | reverse complement strand
GTAGAGGTCGACCGTCTTGACCAGGGCGCCGTCGAGGTAGACGTCGGCGAGGCCGCCGTACGCGTTGGTGCGGGCCAGGACCTGGGCTCCGCTGGTGCCGAAGGCGAGCTCGGCGTAGCCGTCGCCGGTCAGCTCGGCGTGGCTGCCGCCGCTGTCGGCGGTCGAGGTGACGGTGGTCCACGGCCCGACCAGGCGCAGCGCCGCCGAGCCGTCCTCGTAGGTGCCCGCGGGCTGGGCGGTGATCGGGGGGGTCAGGCCGGCCGGGTCGGACAGCGGGGACTCGTGACCGCTGGAGTCCAGGGCCGAGACCTGGTAGCTGTACGTCGTCCCCGGAAAGAGGTCCGGGTCGGTGGTGGCGACCACCCCTGCGGCCAGGTCGGCGACCTTGGCCCGGGTGCCGCCGGCCTGGGTCCGGTAGAGCCGGTAGCCGGCTACGTCGGCACCGCCGACGTCCCAGCTCAGCCGGGCCCCGGTCCCGCTGGTCGAAGCGCTCAGCCCGGTCGGGGCGCTCGGGGCGGTCACGCCGGTGACGACCAGCGAGTCGAGCAGGATGCTCGCCCCGCCGGACGCGGCGTTCCTGGTCCCGGTCCGCCGGATGCTCAGGGTGTGGCTGGTGTCGGGGAGCCCGCCCACCTCGTACACCTTCTTCTGGTTCACCGTGGTCGCGGAGTACAGGTCGACGGTGGTCTTCTTGGCCCCGTCGAGGTAGACGTCGGCTATCCCGGCGTACGCGTTGGGGCGCGAGATCCACTGCACCCCCGTGGCGGCGAAGGTCAGGTCGGCCGACCCGTCGGCGCTGAGCGAGGCGAAGGAGCCACCGCTGGCGCCGGTCGAGCTCGTCGTGGTCCAGGCGCCGACGTAGGTGAGAGCGAGCGAGGAGTTCTCGTACGTCCCGGGGCCGACCGCGGCGACTGCTGCGGCGGGCGCACTCAGCCCGGTCAACAGGAGAGAGGCGGCGCAGACGGTCGCCAACAGCGTGCGAGGCCACGACCAGCCGGTGGTGTGCGGTCGGCGTACGCCGGTCATCGGGGGCCTCTCGAGACGAGAACAGCCGCCCCCGCGGCCTTCACCAGATTGTTCTGGGTGCAGAAAAAAACGTCCCCGATTAGACCCGTCAACCTCACGAAGGGCTGACGACCCGTGGAACTCATCGTATGATGGTCAGGACTTGTGCGCTAGCCGCTCGCCAGACTGGCCCGAAATCGGGGCCGCTGGGGCGGGCTACGCGCCGGGGGGTCACGTAGGTGGGAAGCCGTCGTCGGCAAATTCCAGTGATAGTCACCGCAACGCCGGATGAGAGCGTGACCACGTTCTTCCGTGTCGATGGAGGGGACAGCTGCTGTGGATCTTCGGGACTATCTGACCGCCCTGCGCCGCGGGTGGCTCATCGCCCTGGCCATCATGCTGGCCACCGCCGCGGTCGCCGCGGCCGTCACCTTCACGATCACCCCTCGCTACACGGCCACGACCCGGCTCTTCTTCGGCGTCCAGGGGGCCGACTCCGGCAGTGACCTGGCCAACGGGTCCGCGTTCGCCGAGAAGCAGATGAGCTCTTACGCCGAGGTCGCGACCTCGCCCCTGGTCCTGAACCAGGTGATCTCGCGGCTCGGGCTGACGGTGAGCGCCGCCGACCTCGCCGACCACGTCGTCGCCGACAACGCCGCCAACACCGTCATCCTGGACATCTCGGTCAGCGACCCCAACCGCGAGCTGACCGCCACCATCGCCAACGCGATCGCCTCGAACCTGGCCCTGGTGGCCAGTGACCTCTCGCCCGAGCGCTCGGACGGTTCGCAGGCGGTCCGGGCCACCGTGCTGACCCCGGCCAGTGCGCCGCTGGTCCCCTCCTCGCCCCACATCGTCCTCAACCTGGCTGCCGCCGGGCTGCTCGGGCTCCTGCTCGGCGCGGGCTTCGTCCTGGCCCGCCGCGCGCTCGACACCAAGGTCCGCTCCGAGGCCGACGTCGCCGCGATCACCGACAGCTCCATCCTGGGCGTGGTCCCCTTCGACGCCGGTGCCCCGACCCACCCGGTGATCATGCGCGACGACCCGCACGGCAGCCGCGCCGAGGCGGTCCGCCGGCTCCGAACCAACCTGCAGTTCGTCGACGTGGCCGAGAACGCCAAGTCCATCGTGGTCACCTCCTCGGTGCCCAACGAGGGCAAGAGCACCACCGC
>JBBQAB010000415.1:0-7009 GCA_038198385.1 Propionibacteriales bacterium | reverse complement strand
GCACCGGAGGGAATCGGGGTGGCGGGGGAGGCCGGGGTGGGCAGGCCGATGGCCCGGCGGGCCGCCGACTGGGCCTGACGGACGCGTCCCAGCACGATCCCGGCGCCGCCGCCGACCGCCGCGAGCAGGGCGGTGGCGCCCAGGCCGAGCAGGAAGACCCGGCGTCCCGAGCCGCCGTTTCGCCCGGAGGTGCGGTCCGCGTCCTCGTCGGTTGACGCCCGGTCCCGACGGGGTTGGCCGGCCCGGACCAGCAACCGCAGGGCCACGACCCCGACGATCCCGGCCACCAGCGACGGGACACCGTCGACGAGGGACCCACGGGTGACCGCGGCCACGATGCCGGCGACGCCCAGCAGCGAGATCCCGGCCAGGGCGATCTTCTCGTGGCGCCAGGCGATGATGCCGAGGACGGCCGCGAAGACCAGCAGGACCCCGGCGATGCTGCCGACCAGGATGGGCTTGTCGTTGGTGCCGAACGTCTTGACCGCGAACTCCTTGGCCGGCGTCGGGGCCGCATCGATCAGGGTGGAGCCGACGGCAAGGATCGGGGAGGCGACCGGGTTGACCAGCGCGGCGATCCCGTGCCCGACGCCGACCGCGGCCAGTGCGGCGACCACGCCGGCGAGGATGCGCAGGATCAGTGCGGGCGGACGGTCGGGGGAGGTGGGCTCCGTTGCACTGGTCATATCTGGTATTCGGTCCGGAGGGTCCGCAAGATTGGTCGGCCTTCGGGGCGCGGCTACCCTGGGCCCGTGACCCGGCCGGACCTGACGCCCCCTCGGCTGCAGGTCCAGACCACCCCGACCGAGCACCTCGAGCCTCTGCTGAGCCTGCTGCCCGACACCGACGCGTACGCCTGGGTGCGCGACGGCGACGGCATGGTGGGCTGGGGCGAGGCCGCCCGGCACAAGGCCAGCAGCATCGCCGAGGCGGAGGAGTGGTGGCGCGACCTGGCCGCCCACGTCGAGGTGCAGTCCAGCCTGGGCGACCCGCCCGCGGGCGCCGGGTTCATGGCCTTCGGCAGCTTCGCCTTCGACCCGGACAACACCGCGGCCCGCTCTACCCTCGTGGTCCCCCGGGTCGTGCTGGGTCGACGGGCCGGACGGTCCTGGACGACGCGGATCAAGCTCTCGACCGACCCCGAGTGGCCGGAGCTGCCCGCGGCCTCGCCTCCGCGGCCCCCGAGCGGGGTCCACTTCGGCCCCGGTGCCCTGAGTGATCAGCAGTGGCGCGACGCTGTGGCCCGAGCCGTCGCGATGATCGCCGCGGGCCGGCTGGACAAGGTCGTGCTGGCCCGGGACGTGCTGGCGAGCTCGGAGACCGGGATCGACGCCCGCTGGGTCACCGCCCGACTGGCCCGGGACTACACCCGCTGCTGGACCTACTTGGTGGACGGTCTCGTCGGGGCGACCCCGGAGATGCTCGTACGCCGGGAGCGTGGGCTCGCCACCTCCCGAATCCTCGCTGGCACCATCCGCCGGACCGGCGACGACGAGCGCGACCTGAACCTGGCGGCGGCACTGTCGGTGTCCAGCAAGGACCTCGAGGAGCACGAGTACGCGGTGAGCTCGGTCGCCGGTGCGCTGGCGCCGTTCTGCTCGGGACTGCACGTGCCTGACGCCCCGTACGTCCTCGAGCTCCCGAACGTCCTGCACCTGGCCACCGACGTCACCGCCGTGGCCGACCGCGGTGCGACCTCGCTCGCGCTCGCCGCCGCCCTGCACCCCAGCGCGGCGGTGTGCGGGACCCCGACCGCCGCGGCCCGCAGCCTGCTGGCCGACCTGGAGCACCTGGACCGGGAGCGCTACGCCGGCCCCGTCGGCTGGATCGACGGTGACGGTGACGGCGAGTGGGCCATCGCGCTGCGTTGCGGGCAGATCCTCGAGACCGATCCCAGCCAGATCCGGCTGTTCGCCGGCTGCGGCATCGTGGCCGGCTCGGACCCGGCGGCCGAGCTGGCTGAGTCGGTGGCCAAGCTGGTACCGATGCGGGACGCACTGCTCGGCTAGCGTCACGCCCGGCCTGCGCAGGTCGAAGTCGCCCCCAGGCCGGGCGCAACGTGATATTTTACGGCGGCCAGGGGTTGAGCATTCGGCTCAGGAACATCATCTGGCGTCCGGACCGGTCACGGTCCGCCCGGTTCCGCCCACGAGGAAAGCTCACCGATGCGCTCTGTCGAGTCCTGGCCCACCGCCCGTCGTCGTCCCCTCCTGCTGCTCGCGCTGCTGCTGCTGGCCGTGGGCTCGCTGGTGGCCATGACCCCGAGCCCGAGCGCTGAGGCGGCTCCGGTGGTCAGCACCCCGCGCTACTCCCCGCAGACCGGTGCCCTCTTCAACAACGCGACCGGTGCTCCCGCGGAGCAGTTCGTCATCCTCGACCACATTACGCGGTCCATCGAGAGTGCGCCGGCCGGGTCGAACATCCGGATCGCGGTCTACTCCTGGAGCTACACCCCGATGGCCGACGCGGCGATCGCGGCCCATCGGCGCGGGGTGAACATCAAGCTCCTGATCGACAGCCACACCACGACGCCCGAGATCGAGCTGCTGAAGAAGAAGCTGGGCACCAACAAGAAGAGCCGCAGCTTCGTGGCCACTTGCACCTACGGCTGCATGTCCTCGCAGGCCTCCTTCATGCACGTGAAGCTGTACACGTTCTCAACCTCGGGCTCCTCCAAGCAGGTCGTCATGACCTCCTCGGGCAACCCTGCCTTCAGCGCGGGCACCCACTCCTGGAACAACATCTACACGATCGTCGGCGACCCGGCTCTCTACTTCTCGAACGTGCAGTACTTCAACGACATGTTGAAGGACAAGACGAACACCGCCTACTACCGCACGACCAGCAGCGGGCCCTACAAGTCCTACTTCTACCCCCGCGCCGGCAAGGACAGCCGCTCCGACACCATCTGGAACGTCCTGAACGACGTCAAGTGCACCATCCCGGTCAGCCCCGGGGTCGGTGACGGACACGGCCACACGGTGCTGTCGCTGACGGCGTACACCTGGACGACCTCGCGGATGGACGTGGCCGTCAAGCTGAGCGAGCTCCGCAGGGCCGGCTGCCGGGTGCAGATCATCTACTCCCAGGACACGGTCGACCCCAAGGTCACCGCCCAGCTCGTGACCAAGGCGAACGTCTCCACCTTCAACGCCCGCCTCGACATCGACGACGACCAGATCATGGACCTGTACGTCCACAGCAAGTACCTGCTGATCAACGGCGGGATCGGCCTCACCGACAAGATCAAGGTCGTCTACACCGGGTCGCCCAACTTCACCGGCAACAGCCTGCGCCAGAACAACGAGAACATGCTGCGGATTCAGCTCGACGCGGTCTACGACCAGTTCCTGGCCAACTTCGACTACATCCGCGACGCGTGGGCCGTGCCGGTGAACAAGCCGCTGACCTCGTCCAAGGCGGGTCCGGCCACCACCAGTGGGTCCAACGAGCCGGGCGACGCCGCGGGCCTGGCCACCGGGAACGACTACCGGGTGGACCCGAAGGAAGACGCGCGATAACCAGGGGACGGCGGTCGCCCCGATGACCGGCCCCGACGTACGCCCGGTCGCGGTCGTGCTCGCCGGGGGGACCTCGCGTCGGTTCGGACCCGACAAGCTCTCCGCCGTGGTCCCGGGCTCCGGTTCCGGTTCCGGCGGCACCCTGCTGGAGCGGGTGCTGGGTGCGCTGCCCGCGGACTACCGGGTGGTGGTGGTCGGTCCGGAGCGGGACCTGGCCCGAGCGGTCGACTTCGTCCGGGAGGACCCTCCGGGCGGTGGTCCGGCCGCCGGCCTGGTCGCCGGTCTGCGGGAGGCCCTGCGGACGAGCCCCAGCCTGGTCGTCGTGCTGCCCGGCGACGCACCCGCCGGGGGCGTGGGGGCCGTACGCCTGGTGGCCCGGCTGGTGGCCGAGCCCGACCTCCAGTCTGTGGTGGCGGTGGATGCGAGCGACGTCGAGCAGCCCCTGCAGCTCGCCCTGCGGCCGGCCGCAGCCCGGGCCCTGGTCGCCGCCGCCGGTCCCGACGGGGGAGCCAACGCCTCCGCCCGCCGCCTGGTCCGCACGCTCGACCCGCCGGCGGCTCGTGAGCACCTCGGGGACGACCAGCTGTGGGACATCGACACCCCGGCCCAGCTCGCCGTCTGGGCGACCCGCCTCTCTCCGGACCTGGCCCGGGTGCTGGAGGCGCTGGGCCGGCTCCGGGACGCACCGGGTGGGGACCGGGTCCTGGTGCTGGCCCTCGACGGCCGCAGCGGGGCGGGCAAGTCCACTTTCGCCCAGGCCCTCGCCTTGGCCCTGGTGGCCACGGTGCTGCCCGGTGACGACTTCTACGCGGCCGGTTCGGCCACCCGGACGCCCGCTGAGCGCGCCGCGATGAGCGCCGCGGACGTGGTGGCCACCGTGTTCGACTGGCGGCGGCTGCGGGCCGAGGCCCTGGAGCCGCTGGGCGCGGGGCGGACCGCCCGGTACCGGCCCTTCGACTGGGAGGCCGGCGACGGTCGTCCGGCCGGGGTGCTGGAGCGCCCGTCGGCGCCCGTCGTGGTGCTGGAGGGGGTGTACGCGGGTCGCCCCGAGCTCGCCGACCTGGTCGACCTCGCCGTCTACGTCGGGGCGGACGAGACGACGCGCCGGGCCCGGCTGGGCCAGCGGAGCGACGACCGGGACCTGATGGCCTGGTGGGAACGCGGGGAGCAGCACTACTTCACCGGGATCCGCCCTCCCGGCTCGTTCGCGCTCCGGGTCGGCCCGCCCGGTGACGCCCCGATCCGCTGACCTCCGCATCCCTGTGGTGGTGGCGGTCCCGGCTTGCCGGTCCGCTGCACGGTGTCGGGCGTGACGTCTGTTCTCGGGAAGTCGTAGACTCCAGCGTGGCAGTTCGTGAAGCGATTCACGAACAGCCGCAGAAGCCCCCTCAGGGGCGCCACCCCAGCGATGACGCCCCGACGAGAGTCTGATCCACCACGAGCAGGAGACGCCATGTCAGTCACGCCGAACGGGCACGCCCCGTCTGCGGCCTCGGCAGCGTCCCCCGCCCCCCGGGGCCTGGGCACCCCCGGCGCCATCGAGTCCGACGTGATCGTCGTGGGTGCGGGCCCGGCCGGCTCGGCCACCGCCACCCACCTGGCCCGTCGCGGGCTGCACGTCTCGCTGCTGGAGAAGAGCCAGTTCCCCCGGGAGAAGGTGTGTGGGGACGGCCTGACCCCCCGGGCCACCCGGCAGCTGATCCGGCTCGGGATCGACACCTCGGAGGCGGCCGGCTGGCTGCACAACAAGGGACTGCGGATCTACGGCGGCAACCAGCCCTTCCAGCTGGAATGGCCCGACCTGGCCGACTTCCCCCCGTACGGGCTGGTCCGGCCCCGCTCGGACCTCGACGACCTGCTGGTCCGCAACGCCGAGGCCGCCGGCGCCAAGCTGTACGAGCTGGCCAACGTGACCGAGCCCGTCATCGACCCCACCACCGACCGGATCGTCGGGGTGCGGACGAAGGACGGACGTCTCTTCACCGCCCCGATGGTGGTCGCCGCCGACGGCAACTCGACCCGCCTCAGCCTCGCCATGGGCCTGAACCGCCGCGACGACCGGCCGATGGGGGTCGCGGTCCGGACCTACTACACGAGCCCGCGGCACCGCGACGACTACCTCGAGTCCTGGCTCGAGCTGTGGGACGGAGAGCCGGGCAAGAGCGCTCTGCTGCCGGGCTACGGCTGGATCTTCGGCATGGGCGACGGCACCTGCAACGTCGGCCTGGGGATTCTCAACACCTCGACCGCGTTCGGCAAGACCGACTACAAGGACCTGCTGAAGCGCTGGCTGGACAACACCCCGGAGGAGTGGGGCTTCCGCGACGAGAACATGACCACCCCGATCCGTGGTGCCGCCCTGCCGATGGGGTTCAACCGTCAGCCGCACTACACCCGCGGCATGCTGCTGGTCGGGGACGCGGGTGGCATGGTCAACCCGTTCAACGGCGAGGGCATCGCCTACGCCATGGAGTCCGGCGAGATCGCGGCCGACGCGATGGCCGAGGCGCACTACCGCGGCCCGGGCACCGCCAGCGCCGAGCGGGCCCTCGAGGCGTACCCGGGGGCCATGAAGGCCCAGCTGGGCGGCTACTACACCCTCGGCCGGACGTTCGTGAAGCTCATCGGCAACCCGCACGTGATGCGCGCCTGCACCCGCTACGGGCTGCCGCGCAAGACCCTGATGAAGTTCACCCTCAAGCTGCTGGCCAACCTGACCGACGAGCGTGACGGGGACGCCATGGACAAGCTCATCAACTCGCTGTCCTCGATCGCGCCCGCCGCATGAACCCTTATCTCGGCATCGTCATCCTGCTCGTCCTGGCCTCGGGGTTCGTCGGACTGACCGTCCTCACCAGCCTGCTCGTGGGCCCGGGACGCTACAACCGGGCCAAGTACGACTCGTACGAGTGCGGGATCGAGCCGACCCCGCAGCCCGTCGGCGGTGGCCGTTTCCCGGTGAAGTACTACATCACCGCGATGCTCTTCATCGTCTTTGACATCGAGATCGTCTTCCTCTACCCGTGGGCGGTGTCCTTCGACCTGCTGGGCACGTTCGCGCTCGTCGAGATGATCTTGTTCATCATCACCGTCTTCGTCGCCTACCTCTACGTGCTGCGCCGGGGTGGACTCGATTGGGACTGACCAGGTCGCCACGACCGACAAGAAGAGGAAACTGACATGGGTGCAGAGGAGCAGCTCCCCAGCGGAGTGCTGCTGACCACGCTGGAGGGCCTGTTCGGCTACATGCGGAGCGCGTCGTTCTGGCCGGCCACCTTCGGGCTGGCCTGCTGCGCGATCGAGATGATGACCTACGGTGCGCCGCGGTACGACTCCGGTCGGTGGGGCCAGGAGGTCTTCCGGGCCTCCCCGCGGCAGGCCGACCTGATGATCGTGGCCGGTCGGGTGTCGCAGAAGATGGCCCCGGTGCTGCGGCAGATCTACGACCAGATGGCCGAGCCCAAGTGGGTGCTGTCGATGGGAGTCTG
>JBBQAB010000414.1:0-6610 GCA_038198385.1 Propionibacteriales bacterium | reverse complement strand
GTGATCGGCGCCCTGAGCGCCCTGGCCTATCTCGGGCTCTACCTGCTGCTGCGCGGGCTGACCGGACCGCAGCCGGCCAACCTGGTCGCTCTGCTCGTCACCCAGGTCGCCAACACCGCCGTCAACCGACGGCTCACCTTCGGCGTGCGGGGTGGCGGCGGGATGTGGCGGCACCAGGCCGGCGGCCTGGCCGCCTTCGCGTTCGGCCTGCTCCTCACGAGCAGCTCCCTGTGGGTGCTGCACCGGGCCCGGGCCGACCCCGGTCGACTGGCCGAGGTCGTGGTCCTGGTCGCGGCGAACGCCATCGCCACCGCGGTCCGGTTCCTCACGCTCCGCCGGATGATGGCCGCCCGTCCGTGACCGCAGCCGGCCGCCGTCGCCTCCCGGTCTAGGGTGGCCGACGTGGCGACCGAGCGCATCGAGCTGGAGGTCGAGGACCGGACGGTCTCGATCAGCAACCCCCACCGCGTCTACTTCTCCGCCCGGGGTGAGACCAAGCTGGACCTGGCCCGCTACTACCTGTCGGTGGGTGACGGGATCGTCAACGCCCTCTACCACCGGCCCTGCATGCTGCACCGCTTTCCCGACGGGGTCGACGGCGAGAAGGTCCACCAGAAGCGGCTGCCCCGGGGGGCGCCGCCGTCGGTGGAGACCGTACGGGTGCACTTCCCCCGCTACAACCGGCACGCCGACGAGCTGTGTGTGACCCACCTGGCCGACGTGGTCTGGGCGGTCCAGATGTCCACGGTGGAGTTCCATCCCTGGAACTCCCGCCGCGCCGACACGGAGTCACCCGACGAGTGGCGGATCGACCTCGACCCGATGCCGGAGGCCTGCTACGGCGACGTCCGGCGTACGAGTGTGGTCGTGCAGGAGGTGCTGGCCGAGCTCGGAGCCGTCGGCTACCCCAAGACCTCCGGGGGCCGCGGACTGCACATCTACGTCCGGATCGCGCCGGACCACGGCTTCCCCGACGTCCGCCGCGCCGCCTGGGCCTTTGCCCGGGAGGTGGAGCGCCGGAGCAACGGGCTGGTCGACACCACCTGGTGGCGCAAGGACCGCGACCCGGCCTCGATCTTCGTCGACTACAACCAGAACGCCCGCGACCACACCATCGCCAGCGCCTACTCCGTCCGCGGCACCCCCGAGGGTAGGGTCTCGGCGCCGGTGACCTGGGAGGAGGTCGCCACCGCCGAGCCGGGGGACTTCACCATCGCGACCATGCCGGAGCGGTTTGCCCGCCTGGGCGACCTGCACGGCGACATCGACGCCCATCCGTTCGCGATCACGCCGCTGCTGGAGTGGGCCGATCGAGACGAGCGGGCGGGCAAGACCGCGCCCCCGGAGGACGTCTGAGCCTCGACCCGGCCACGGTGAGTCGCCGGTTCAGGCGAGGCCCTTGCTCTGCAGCCAGTCCCGGGCGGCCTGGGCCGGCTCGACGTGAGCGGCGTCGACCCGCTCGTTGAGCGCGGCGAGGTCGGCGGTCCTGAGCGCCGCCTGCACCGACTCGACCGCCCGGGCCCCGGTCGGGTCGTCCGCGAAGGTCGCGGTGGTCAGCGGGACCACGTTCTGGGGCAGGATCATCGACTGGGGGTCGGCGAGCTGCACGTAGCCGCGCGCGGCGACCACGCTCTCGGTGCTGAAGAAGCTGGCCAGCTGAATCGTGCCGCCGTCGAGGTCCTGGGCCCGGACCGTCGACGAGGCGGAGGGCCGGAACACCTTCAGCGGGACCCAGTAGATCGAGGTCAGGCCGGCCGGACCGTACGGCCGCTCCTTGAGCTCTGACGGCCCGCCGAGGGTCACGCCCGCCCTCACCTTCTTGAGGTCGGCCAGGGAGGACACCTTGTTCCGGGCCGCGAAGGTCCTGGTCACCACGTAGACGTCCTGGTCAGCGGCAGCTGAGCTCGCCAGCACCCGCAAGCCCGGGGGTAGCGCGGCCGGCAGGGCCTGCCCGACCTCGGCGGCCGTGGTGGCGGTGGCGTTCTGGTCCAAGCTGAGCAGCAGGCCGCCGGTGTAGTCCGGGACCACCGCGACCGAGCCCTCCTGCAGCGCCCGGAAATAGACCTCCCGAGGACCGAGGTTGAGCCGGGTGGAGGCGTCGACGCCCTGGGCCTTCATCGCCTGGGCGTAGAGCTCGGCGAGGACCGCCGACTCGGTGGACGACGCTGAGCCGACCACGACGGGTGCACCACGTCCCGTTCCGAACGGGGTCGGGGAGCCCGTCCCGAGCGGGTCGGCTGGGCCGGGCGCGCAGGCCGACAGCAGCATGGCCAGACCGACCACCGGGGCGGCCATCCGGGTGGGGACTCTCATGGGGGCTCCGTATCCAGGGCGGACCCGGCAAGGGATCCGAGAGGCAAGGTCAGGCGGCGACCGGGGACAGCCGTCGGACCCGGCGGGCCGGCTGAGCACGGCGGGCCGCGAACCAGGCGAGCCCGCCGAGCAGCAGGTGGAGGACCGCGGCCAGAGCAGCGATCAGCACGGCCCCGGCGAACATCTGCGGGTAATCCCGCTCGGCCTGGCCACTGGTCAGGAGCCGACCGAGCCCACCCCCGGAAGCGAAGGCGGCCACCGTCGCGGTCGCGACGACCTGCAGGGTAGCGCTGCGCACGCCGGTCAGGACCTGAGGCAGAGCGAGGGGCCACTCGACCTGCCGGACCACCTGCCCGGCGCTCAGACCCAGGGCCCGGCCCGCGTAGACGGCCTCCCGGTCGGCCCCGGCGATCCCCACCGCGGTGGCGCTGAGGATGGCCGGCAGGGCCAGGACAGCCAGCACCACCGTGATGTTGAGGGCCCCGGTCCCGAGCAGCATGACGGCCAGGAAGAGCAGCCCCAGGGAGGGGACGGACCGGAGCCCGTTGCGCAGGCCGGTCACCAGGAACAACCCGCGTCCGGTGTGGCCGCTCAGGATGCCCAGGGGGATGCCCATGACGGCGGCGGCCAGCACCGCGGCGGCGGTGTAGGCAAGGTGCTGCAGCAGCAGGCGGGGGACCAGCCCGTCCCCAGTCCAGTGGGCCGGGTCGGTCAGGTAGCCGAGGAGGTTCACGCCGTACGCCGACCCCGGGCCCAGGGCAGGGACCGTCGTTGGGCGAACAGGATCACCGCGTCGGCCAGGAGGGCGAGCAGCACGCTGAGAGCCAGACCCGCGATCAGCGGGGTGTAGAAGTCGCTGGTGTAGCCGCGGACGAACAGCTGGCCCAGGGCTCCGCTGCCGACCAGGGCGGCCACGCTGACGAGCGCGATGTTGGAGACGGTCACGACGCGGAGCCCGGCGAAGACCGCCGGCATGGCCAGGGGCAGCTCGACCCGGAGCAGCCGACGGAACCAGCCGAACCCGACCGCGGAGGCTGACTGCCTGACCTCGGCCGGGACCGAGCGGAGCCCGTCCGCCACGCTGCGGACGAGCAGCGCGGTGGAGTAGACAGTGAGGGCCACGACCACGACGAGCGGGTCCAGGATCGGGGTCCTCAGAAAGACCGGCAGGGCCACGAAGAGGGCGAGCGCCGGAATCGAGTAAACCAGTCCGAGCCCGGCCAGAATGACGTTACCCGCCTTGCCGGCCCGGAAGACCAGGAAGCCCACGGGGAAGGCGAGCACGAACGAGGCCAGCACCGGGACCACGACCAGCAGAGCGTGCTGGCCCAGCAGCGCGGCGATGGCGTCGCCGTTGCGCCGCAGCCAGCTCCAGTCGAGGCTCACCGGCCCGGCTCCGACCCGCGGCTCCACGGGCTGGCGGGCTGGGCCGCCGGTTGCAGCTGGGCCAGGTCACGGTCCCAGGAGGTCTCGTCGTCCCCGTACGTCGTGGCCGCCCCGCCCTCGTCTTGCTGCTGCACGTCCCCACGGTTCCGGACCACCGTGGTCTCGGTCTCGGTCTCGGTCCACGGGTCGGCGGCGAGGGGGTTCTCCTCGGACCAGCTCTCGTCCTGGGCTGCACTCTCGTCCTGGGCTGGGAGCTCGCTGGAGGGGTCCGCCCAACCGTCGGCGCGCTCGTCGACCCCGGGCCCGCTCACCGTGACCGCCGCCACCGCCACGGCCCGACGCTCGGTGGCCTGGCGCAGGATGGTGGCGGCCGCGGCGACTCCGGCGAAGCGGCCGGTGGACGGCTCGACCGCCACCGCAAGTCCGTACGGGGAGGTCAGCGCGGAGTCGAGGGCCGTACGCAGGGTGTCGCTCTCGGGCTGGAAGGTGGATCCCAGCGGGGCCAGCCGGCCCGGACGTGCGGGGTCGGCCCAGCCGACCGGTCGAGCGTCGGCGTCGACCACGAGCGTCGGCTCGTCCCTGGCCGCGGCCTCGACGTCGCGGACGACGCGCACGCTGTCCAGGCTGAGGGCACCGGCGGGCACGAAGGACAGCGACCGGTAGCCGCGGTCACGTCCGACGAAGCCCGCGACGAAGGCGTCGGCCGGCTCCTCCAGCAGCTGCTGCGGCGTGCCCACCTGGGCCAGCCGGCCACCCACCCGCAGGATCGCCACCTGGTCAGCCAGCCTGACGGCCTCGTCGATGTCGTGCGTGACCAGGATGACCGTCCTGCCCAGCTCACGCTGCAGCCGGAGGAAGAGCTCGTGCAGGTCCGCCCGGACGACCGGGTCGACGTCCGAGAACGGCTCGTCCATCAGGAGCACCTGCGGGTCAGCCGCCAGCGCCCGGGCGATACCGACGCGCTGCCGCTGGCCACCCGAGAGCTGGGCCGGGTAGCGGTGGGCCAGCTTGCGGTCCAGACCGACCAGGCCCAGGAGCTCCAGCG
This sequence comes from Propionibacteriales bacterium, assembly GCA_038198385.1. Taxonomy (GTDB): domain Bacteria; phylum Actinomycetota; class Actinomycetes; order Propionibacteriales; family Propionibacteriaceae; genus Microlunatus. The sequence continues at coordinate 1,866 of JBBQAB010000414.1, read as the reverse complement.
AGCGCTTCTGGGTCCTGGACCGGGACCAGCGCAGCAGCCCGGGCACCGTGGTGATGTTCTCCAGCATGGTCCGGTGCGGGAACAGGCCGCTGCCGGGGACGACGTAGCCCATCTGTCGGCGCAGCGCGGTCCGGCGTCGGGACTTCAGGGGCGTTCCGTCCCAGAGCAGGCGGCCGGTCGTCGGCTCCAGCATCCGGTTGACCATCTGCAGGGCGGTCGTCGCGCCGCAGCCGGGGGGTCCCACGAGCACGGTGACCTGGCGGGAAGGGACCGTGAGGTTGAGGTCGACCACGGCGGCCGTCCCGTCCCGGAACGTCTTGCCCACTGACTCGAACTGGATCACGCGACACCCACCTGCTCGTCAACCGACTGCTGTGCACTGCTCGGACTGACCTGCGGACACCTTGCCGGTGAAGGTCAAAACTGACCCTAACCGCCCCGGCTGACAATCAGAGGAGGTGGGACGGCGCGCCCCTCCTTCGCCCTGCCCCCTCCCCCGGCCGCTACCCCCGCGTGCGAACGGGCCGATCCCGCCCGGGTGAGCCGACGGGTCCCCCGCCCTTCCGTGACCGGATAGGTTACTGAGCAGTAACTTCTGCTCAGGGAGGTGCAGCGGTGGAGATCGCGGCTCAGGTGCTGGCTCTGGTGGTCACGGTGGTCGGGGTGGCGTTGTTCGCCCGTGCCGCCCGCACCATCGTCGGTGTGGTCCGGATGGGGCAGCCTGTCGTCGGACGTCGGAACGAACCCGGCACCCGGTGGCGGATGATGCTGACCGAGACCCTCGGCCACACCCGGATGCTGCAGTGGAGCGCGGTGGGCGTCGCCCACTGGACCGTCTTCGTCGCCTTCGGCGCCCTGTTCCTCACCCTGCTCACGGCGTACGGACAGCTCTTCGACCCCCGGTTCGCCCTCCCCCTGATCGGCCACTGGGTCGTCTACGAGTGGGCCAGCGAGCTGATCGCCTGGGCCGGGCTGGTCGGGATCGTGTTCCTGATGGTCACCCGGCTGCGGCAGCGCGGACGGGGACGGGCGTCGCGCTTCTTCGGCTCGCGGACCTGGCAGGCCGTCTACGTCGAGCTGACCATCCTCGGCATCGTGGTGTGCGTGCTGACCCTGCGGGCGCTGGAATACCGGCTACTCGGCGCCGAGACGACCCGCCTGCACTTCCCGCTGACCTGGTTCCTGCTGCCCGCTGGTCCCGGCGCCGGCGCTCTCTCGACGGCGGTGGTCTGGGTCGCGGCGGCCAAGATCGTCATCTCGATGGCCTGGTTCGTGGTCCTCGGCCTGCACACGACGATGGGCGTGGCCTGGCACCGCTTCACCGTCTGGCCCAACATCTGGTTCAAGCGGTTCGCCAGCGGGAGACCCAGCCTGGGCCCGCTCGCTCCCCTGGCCGTGGCGGGCCGGCCCGTCGACTTCGCCGACCTCGAGGAGCTCGATGAGGACGCGACCCTCGGGGTCGGCAAGGTGGAGGACTTCACCTGGAAGGGGCTGCTCGACTTCACCTCGTGCACCGAGTGCGGTCGCTGCCAGTCCCAGTGCCCGGCGTGGCACACCGGCAAGCCGCTCTCCCCCAAGAAGCTGATCATGGACCTACGGGAGCACGCGTACGCGAAGGCGCCCTACCTGCTCGCGGCCGAGGAGGCCCGGGGAGGCCTCCCGGAGGCGGTCGTCGCCGAGGCGTCGCGGCCGCTGGTCGGACCCATCCAGGTGACCGACGGGTTCGCCGGGATCGTCGACCCCGATGTGCTCTGGTCGTGCACCTCGTGTGGGGCCTGCGTGCAGCAGTGCCCCGTCGACATCGAGCACATCGACCACATCCTCGACATGCGGCGTTTCCAGGTCATGATGGAGTCCGAGTTCCCC
>JBBQAB010000413.1:0-5208 GCA_038198385.1 Propionibacteriales bacterium | reverse complement strand
TGCCGGGACCCCGAGCACGAGACGCTGGCCGAGCAGGCCAGCGCACCGGTGCTAGGGCACGGCGTTCGTACCGGGGAGATCCGCCCGTACGCCGAGACCCTCGCCCGGCTGGGCTAGCCGCCCCGTCCCGACCGGACCGAACCGCTAGCTGAGCCGGGGGCGGACGTGCAGGCCGACCTCGGGGTCGACGATGGCCTCCTGGTTGGCCGGGATGCCGTCACTGGTCAAGGTGGCGCCGACGTCGACGTTCCGCTTGACCAGACCGAGCGCGATCGGGCCGAGCTCGTAGTGCCGGGCCGAGCCACCGACCATCCCGACCTGGCGGCCGTCCAGCTCCAGGGCCGCTCCCGCGGCCGGGAGAGCGTCCACGGTGCCGTCCAGGTGCAGTCGGACCAGCCGCCGGGGCGGCCGACCCAGGGTGTGCACCCGGGCGACGGTCTCCTGTCCGCGGTAGCAGCCCTTCTCCAGGTGCACCGCGACCCCGATCACCCCGATCTCGTTCGGGATCGTGCGGTGGTCGGTGTCGAGCCCGACCCGGGGCACCCCGCTGGCGATCCGCAGGGCCTCCAGGGCCCAGGTGCCGACCCGCGGACGGGTGGCCAGCACCGCCTCGAGGTCACCCCGGGGCAGGAGGTACTCCCGGCCGCCCAGGGAGTCCAGACCGGCCCGGGAGACCAGCGCAGCCGCCGTCTCCGGGTCGAGCGTGTCCGCCGACCAGACCACCGCCAGCTCCTCGCTACGGTCCCGAACCTCGACCCGCATCATGAAGCGCATCCGGTCCAGCCAGGCGTCGGCCGCTGCTGCGGCACCCGGCTCCGTGTGGGCCCAGAAGGTCTCGCCGTCGTCCACCCCGTACAGGGCGTGCTCGAGATGGCCCTGGGGTGACAGCACGAGGGTGGTGACGCCCTCCCCGGGTGCGAGGGCCAGCAGGTGCTGGGTGGTGAGGGAGTGCAGCCAGGGCAGGCGGTCGGGCCCACTGACCGACAGCACCCCGCGGTGCGAGAGGTCGACCACGGCGCGGCCCGAGGCCAGCTGACGCTGTTCACGCATCGGGTCGCCGTAGTGCCAGGGCACGCCGGCGTCCAACCCGCTGTCGAGCAGGATGGCGGTCATCGGGTCTCCTGAGGGCTCATGGACACCTCAGCGCGTCAGGGCGTCCCTTTCTTCCCGCCTGCGGTCGACGGCCGGTCACCTCAGGCGCGTCGGAGCCGGGCCCACAGGTAGGACTGCAACGGGAAGCCGCCGGCGGCCTTGTCGAAGGTCCAGAGCAGGTCGCCCTCAACGTTGCCGTAGAGCCGCTGGCCCGCGGCGTAGTCGTCGGCCGAGGCCGTCCGCACCACGGCGTCGGTGGACAGCTCGACCCGGGCGCCGCTGATCTTCCCGTACCAGACCTCGGCGTAGCCGTCGGGGTGGCACATCACGACCTCGACCGCACCGTCGGGCTTGGGGCGCCAGAAGCCGGTCTCCATGCTGAGGGGCTTGACGGCGAGACCCTGCTCGTCCACCTCGAAGGTCTGGGACAGGTAGTGCAGGTAGTCGCCGCCGTTCTGGGCGAAGTCGACCTGCTGGCCGAAGTTGAAGTCCTCGGTGCCGGGGTAGTGGCCCTTGCCGGTCCCCTCCCAGCGCCCGAGCATCCAGGCCAGCCCGAGCAGGTTGGGGTGCAGGCCCTCGGGGAACTCCGACGCCATCTCAGATCACCGTCCGGGAGGCGGTGGAGTGGACGAGCACCAGGACGAGGGCGACCAGCGCGAGGACACCGGCGACGCCGACGCCGACGACCAGCAGGACAGCCAGCAACAGAGGCAGAGACACGCTCCGGAGTCTAGCCCGAGGTCTGGTCATCCAGCCGGTGCTCGAGCACCCGAACCGCCGTGACGTACGTCTGTCCCCCGGCCACCGGCCACCGGTCGAGTCCGCCGCCGACCTCCCGGTAGCCGAGCCGGGCGTAGAGGGCGGCGGCCCGCGGGTTGTCGAGCTCCACCAGCAGCCGGGCCACGGCGAGGCCGCGGTCGCGGACCCGGTCCTCCAGCGCCGCCACCAGCCGCCGTCCGAGGCCCAGGGACTGGAAGCGCTCGTGCACCGCGAGCATCCAGAGCACCCCGGCCGCGGGGTCGGGCCGGAAGTCGACGCCTCCGGCCCCGACCAGGCGGCCGTTGGGCAGCGTCACGACCAGAACGGCGACCTTGTCGGCGTACGAGGCCTGGAGTGCTGCCGCCACCGCGTGCAGGTGCTCCGAGCCACCCGACCAGTCCAGGTCGGACAGGTCCGGGTAGTCACAGTCTCGGATGCTCAGCCGCAGCTTCATGGGACCTCACCCTGTCACGGACGGCGGGCCGGGCCGGGCGACCGCGTACTAGCGTGGTCCCCATGAGTCCCCGCTACGTGGTCGTCGGTGCCGGCGCGGTCGGCGGAGGCATCGGCGGCCGGCTGGCCCAGGCCGGTCGTGATGTGGTCCTGGTCGCCCGGGGTGCCCATCTGACGGCCCTGCAGCAGCGCGGCCTGCGGCTGCGGACCCCGACCGAGGACCTGGCGCTGCCCGTCACTGCGGTGGGTGGGCCACAGGAAATCCGTCTCACCGACGACGACGTCCTGGTGCTGACGACCAAGACCCAGCAGGCCGAGGCCGCCCTGACGACGTGGGCCGACGTCGCGGTGTACGCCGACGGGGATCGGGTCGGGACGGCCGGCGAGCGGCTGCCGGTCCTGGTCGCCCTGAACGGGGTCGCGGGCGAACGGATCGCCCAGCGGTTCTTCCGCCGGGTCTACGGGGTCTGCGTCTGGATGCCGGCGGTGCATCTCGAGCCGGGTGAGGTCATCATCCGTGGGACCCCGACCTCGGGGATCCTGCACCTGGGTGCGGTGCCGGCCACCGCGGACCCCGACCCGCTGCTGGAGCGGGTGGCGTACGACCTGAGCGCGGCGACCTTCGACGCCCCCCGACCGGCCGACGTGCTGCCCTGGAAGTACCGCAAGCTCCTCAGCAACATCGGTAACGTCTTCCAGGCCCTGGTGGGCCGCAACGGCGACTGGCGACCGCTCGCCGCGGCCGCCGAGGTCGAGGCGCGCGCCGTGCTCGACCAGGCCGGGATCGCCTACACCTCCGACGAGCAGGAAAGCGCGGCCCGGGCGGCCGGCTTCGCCGTCGAGCCGGTTCCCGGCGTGACCCTCGACGTCGGCGGCTCGACCTGGCAGTCGCTGGTGCGGGGCACCGGCAACGTGGAGACCGACTACCTCAACGGGGAGATCGCCTATCTCGCTCACCACCACGGCATCACCGCGCCCCTGAACGCCCGGCTGGCCTCGCTCGTCCGGGCGGCCTCGGCGTCCGGGGCCCGGCCCGGCGACCTCAGTGCTGCCGAGCTGGCCGGGCTCCTCGGCCTGGCCCTGGGCCAGCTGCCCGGCTGAGGTTCCCGGCAGCTTCCCGGGTGGCCGCACGCCCGAACACCGCGGGCCGGAGCGCAGGGGCCGGAACGCTGTAGCCGGAACGCTGTGCGACAACGCGGTGGGCGGGAACGCTGTGGGTCACAGAGCTGGGGGGCCGGAGAGCTGGGGCCGGACGCGACGGATCAGTAGACGAGCGCCTGCACCTCGTCGGTCAGCACCGTCTCGACGAAGCCGGCCGCGCCGCCGATGACCGCGCCCTCCAGGAGGTCGGCCTCGGTGAGCTCGCGCCGGGCAGCGCACTGGCTGCAGACGACGACCGCGCCGAGGTCGAACACCGTGGCGACCAGGTCCGCGACCGGGGTGGCGTGGGCCAGGCCCAGGTCCGGCGCCCGACCCGGCACGGCGAACCAGACGGCGTCCCCGGTCAGCCAGACGGTGACCGGCGCGCCGGCGGCCGCCGCGAGGGCCGCCACCGTCCAGGCCTGGTTGGCCCGCTCAGCCGCCTCGGCGGCACAGGTGATCTTCACGACCAGGGGCCGGGGCGTGCTGTGGTGGGCCATGTCGGCATTGTGCCAGCGGCGGCCCGGGTTCCGCCCGGGAAGCCGTGCTGGCCCCCACCCCGGAACCCGGCGCCGTTCCCGTACCGGTGCCGGTGCCGGTGCCGGTGCCGTGCCGGTGCCGGTGCCGGTGCCGGTGCCAGACTGGCGCGGTGACCGCCGCCGTGCTCCGTCCCCTCTCCGCCCGCCGCAACCGGCCCACCCCGCTCCCGGGCTGAGTCCGACGTGCGTCTCGTGCTGCAGCGCGTCTCCGCCGCCCGGGTCGAGGTGGCGGGTGAGACCGTGGGAGCGCTCGAGCGGCCGGGCCTGCTCGTCCTGATCGGGGTGACCCACCAGGACACCCCGGCGATCGCCGACCGAATGGCCGAGAAGACCTGGACCCTGCGGATCCTCGCGGGCGAGCGGTCGTGCGAGCAGGAGTCGGCCCCGGTGCTGGTCGTCAGCCAGTTCACCCTCTACGCCGACACCCGCAAGGGCCGACGTCCGTCCTGGAGCGCCGCCGCCCCGCGACCAGTGAGCGAGCCCCTGGTCCAGGCGTACGTCAACGCGTTGCGCCGGCGTGGGGCCGGGGTTGCGACCGGAGTGTTCGGGGCCGACATGCAGGTCACCCTGACCAACGACGGGCCGGTGACCGTGCTGCTCGACTCCGACGCCTGAGCCCGGTCAGCGGGGCCGGAGAGAGTCAGGGGCCGAGGGGGGTCAGGAGGCCGTACGGGCGAAGGCCACGTCGGAGACCAGGACCGCGTCCCGGGTGCGCTGCGCGCCGCCGGGGGCGGTGCTGGCGTTCAGGGTCAAGGTGACGGTGCCCACGGGGTGCGCCGGGACGGTCATCGTCTGCAGACCATCCTCGCCGTCGACCAGGGCCTGCGGGTAGGAGGCACCGTCGGGGAAGGTCCAGGTGACCTCGGTGAGCCGCCGGTACTCGGGATAGCGGTGGGCCCCGCTGGTCGGGTCGACCTTGGCGTAGCCGTTGACCAGCCCGACCTGGCTCACCGTCGACCCGGACGGGAAGGTGAAGACGATCGAGTGCCCCACGCCGTCGCCGTCGCAGCGCCACGCGGTGCTCGGCAGCCCGTCGAGCAGCCCGGCGGGGGTGTAGCTCACCGCTCGTCCCGCGTCGTCGGTGGCCGACGGAGCCTGACAGTCGGGTGCGGCCGACAGAGGGCGTACGGCCCGAACCGAACCGGGAGACGCCGGGCCGACGGTGCCGGCGGTCGCGGTGGGACCGCCCCGCTCGCGCAGCCCGAGGAAGACCACGATCAGGTCG
>JBBQAB010000412.1:0-4057 GCA_038198385.1 Propionibacteriales bacterium | reverse complement strand
CCGTTGCGTAGAATCGGGCCGTCGGAGACCCGGTTGAGGGCGGCGCAGCCCGGTACGCGGGCCGGAGAACTTCGGTCCCACTTGACGTCGAGCCCCAGGGGGTGCAGGTGCCAGAAGAAAGTCCGGCGACGCTGGCCACCGTCGCGGCCTCGGCCGGCGTCTCGGTCGCCACGGTCTCGAAGGTCCTCAACGGCCGCTCCGACGTGGGCCCCGCCACCCGGGCCCGGGTGCAGACGCTGCTGCAGGAGCACGACTACGTCGAACGGCGGTCCGACCCCACCCGGCGCCTCTCCGAGCACCCGCCCACCGTCGAGTTGGTCTTCCACGGCAGCCAGTCCGGCTACTCGGCGCAGGTGCTGCAGGGGGTGCTGCAGGCGGCCACCGAGCTCGACGTGGCGGTCGCGGTCAGCTTTCGGCCCCGCCACGCACCCGGCCACCAGGTCGAGGGAACGGCCGCCTGGGTCCGGCGCCTGATCCGCGCGGGGCGGCAGGCGTTGATCGACGTGGTCGACGACGTCCACCTCGGTGACCTCAGCGGCCTCTCCCGGGCCCGGCTCCCCGTCGTGGTGATCGACCCCCAGAACCTGCCCCGCCGTCAGGTCACCAGCGTCGGGGCAACCAACTTCACCGGCGGGATGGACGCGACCAACCACCTGCTCGCCCTCGGTCACCGCCGGATCGCCTACCTGGGTGCGGAGTCCGCCTCGCCGTACAACCTGGCCCGGCTGCACGGCTACCGCGCCGCCCTGGAGGCCGCCGGTGTCGAGACCCCGACCACCTACGCCCGGATGGCGGGGGCGATGTACGAGGACGGCATCGAGGGCGGGGGTCTCCTGCTGGATCAGGACCCGCGCCCGACCGCCATCTTCGCCGTCACCGACGAGCTGGCCGCCGCGGTCATCGAGTGTGCCCGCGTCCGGGGGCTACGGGTGCCTCAGGACCTCAGTGTGGTCGGGTTCGACGACACCGAGGTGGCCAGACTCCTCTCCCCGCCGCTCACGACGGTCCGTCAGCCGCTCCGCGAGATGGGTGCGGTAGCCCTGCGGACCGCGCTTCGGCTCGCCGCCGGGGACACGCTGGACTCCCACCACGTCGAGCTGGCCACGGAGCTCATGGTCCGCAGCTCCACGGCCCCGCCACCAGCCTGACGTCCGCCCAGGACAACTCTCGCCAGGTATTTCGCGAATCTTTCGGATGTACGGGGGGTAGGCCCCCGCCCGCTGGGCCGCCGAACGAGGGATCCCGCCTTCGGTGCGGGACCCGCAGCCCGTTCCATCTCCGCTCTTGACCCGGCCTGAGACTGTGCGGCAGACTGCGAATCTGTTGCCCCGGTTTTCCGATAAGTTTCGGACGCGTTCGAGCCGTGGGGGATGACAAGCCCGGCGCCGACGCCCCCGCCGGCCACCGGCATGAGGAGCCCCAGATGACCACGGCAGCCAACGAGCCGACCACCCCCGACCGAGACCGCACCGCCCTCGTCGTCCGCGGCGGCTGGGAGGGGCACCAGCCCGTCGATGCGACCGAGGAGTTCCTGCCGTTCCTGCGCGACCACGGCTTCGCCGTCCAGGTCGAGGACTCCCCCGAGGTGTACGCCGACGCCGACACCATGGCCGGGGTCGACCTGGTGGTGCAGTGCATGACCATGACGACCATCGAGAAGGACGCGCTGCGGGGCCTGCAGGCGGCGGTAGAGGCCGGAACCGGTCTGGCCGGGTGGCACGGCGGCATCGCCGACTCCTACCGCAACAGCAGCGACTACCTGCACCTGATCGGCGGCCAGTTCGCCTGCCACCCCGGCGTCCATCCCGACGAGCGCACCGGGGAGCAGCCGGACAACTACGTGCCGTACCGGATCGAGATGCTCCCCGCGGCCGCCGAGCACCCCATCACCGCCGGGATCGGTGACTTCGACCTGGTCACCGAGCAGTACTGGGTGCTCACCGACGACTACATCGACGTCCTGGCCACCACCACCCTGGCGGTCCGCGCCTGGGACCCGTGGAACCGCCCGGTGACCTCGCCGGCGATCTGGACCCGGCAATGGGGCCTGGGCCGCATCTTCGTGGCCACCCCGGGCCACAACCTCGACGTCCTGCGCGTTCCGCAGGTCACCACCTTGATCCAGAGAGGCCTGCTGTGGGCGAGTCGCTGACCATGCACGAGGGGGCCGCTCCGCTCGCCCGGACCGACGACGGGCAGCCGGTCCCCCGCACCGCGCCGCTGCGGGTGGGCATCGTGGGCTGCGGGACCATCCTGGCCCAGTACCTCGCCACCTTCGAGCTGCTCAGCGACGTCGCCCTGGTGGCCGTGGGCGACCTGGACGCAGCCCGGGCCGCCGCCGTGGCCGAGGGTCGAGACGGCGTACGGGCCCTGACCGTCGAGGAGCTCCTGAGCGACCCCCAGGTCGAGCTCGTCTTGAACCTGACCATCCCCGCCGCCCACGCCGAGGTCGCCCTTCGCGCCATCGCGGCCGGCAAGGACGTGTACGGCGAGAAGCCCCTCGCTGCCACCCTGGACGAGGCGGCCGAGGTGCTCGCCGCCGCCGACGAGGCCGGAGTACGGGTGGGCTGCGCTCCCGACACCGTGCTGGGTACGGGTCTGCAGACGGCCCGGGCGGCCGTCGACGACGGGCTGATCGGGCGGCCCCTGGCCGCGAGCGCCACGATGGCGGTGGCGGGACACGAGCGCTGGCACCCGCAGCCGGACTTCTACTACCGGCCCGGCGGCGGTCCCCTGCTCGACATGGGCCCCTACTACGTCACCGCGCTGGTCACCCTGCTGGGCCCGGTCACCCAGGTGGTGGGGGCGGCCTCCCAGGCCCGCGACACCCGGACCATCGCCTCCGGCCCGCGGGCGGGCGAGACCGTCCCGGTGAGCACTGACACCCACGTGACCGGGGTGCTGCGACACGCCTCCGGGGCACTCTCCACCCTGGTGATGAGCTTTGACACCGTCGCCACCCGAGCCTCCCGGATCGAGATCCACGGCGAGACCGGATCGCTGGTCGTCCCCGACCCCAACCACTTCGGCGGAGAGGTCAGCCACTTTCCCCTGGGCGGCACCGAGTGGACGGTGCTGCCCGTCGCGGCCGGCTACCGCGAGGCCGGTCGGGGCGTCGGGATCGCCGACCTCGGTCGGACGTCGGACGGACGCCTCCCGCGGGCCAGCGGCACCCTGGCCTTCCACGTCCTCGAGGTGATGGAGTCCCTGCTCCGCTCGGCGGCCGAGGGTCGCGCCATCGCCGTGACCTCCACGACCGAGCGACCGGCCGCGGTGCCCCTGCAGCCCCTCGACCTCGCGCCCACCCCCTGACAGGACTGTGATGACCAGCGATCTCTCGACCCGCCTCGATCCCGCCCCCACCCCGCCCGACGGGCTCGACTGGCGGGACCCGGGTCAGGACCCGGTCGCCCGGGTCCAGGCCCTGATGGCGGAGATGACGTTGCGGGAGAAGGTCGCCCAGCTCACCAGTGTGTGGCCCGGGGCGGCCGAGGTCACCGGGAACGTCGCCCCGATGCAGGAGATGGCCAGCCAGCCGGCCGACTACGCGGAGTCGGTGCGCTGGGGCATCGGTCACCTGACCCGGGTGTTCGGGACGGCCCCGGTCACGGTCGCTGAGGGGGTCGAGCGGCTGCGCGGGCTCCAGCAGACCGTGCTGGCCGACACCCGCCTGAGGATTCCCGCTCTCGTGCACGAGGAGTGCCTGACCGGGTTCACGACCTACCAGGCCACCGTCTATCCCACCGCTCTCGCCTGGGGCGCCACGTTCGACCCCGACCTGGTCTACGAGATGGCCGCCTCGATCGGGGCCGACATGGCCGCCGTCGGCGTCCACCAGGGGCTCTCCCCGGTCCTCGACGTGGTGCGGGACTACCGCTGGGGGCGGGTCGAGGAGACCCTCGGCGAGGACCCCTACCTGGTCGCCCGGCTCGGGGCCGGCTACGTGCGCGGGCTGCAGAGCCAGGGCGTGATCGCCACCCTCAAGCACTTCGCCGGCTACTCCGCGGCCCGGGCCGGACGCAACCACGCGCCCGTCTCGATCGGACCGCGCGAGCTG
>JBBQAB010000411.1:0-2803 GCA_038198385.1 Propionibacteriales bacterium | reverse complement strand
TCTCAGGATGCTCGGCTAGGGTCGGCGCATGACTTCGGTGGTCCGTACGGCGGGTGTCACGGACGCGCCTTTGAGCGTCGACCGGCTCCTCGCGCAGGTCAGCGGCCCCGAGGTGGGAGGGATAGCGCTGTTCGTCGGCGTCGTCCGCCGCCACGACCCGGTGAGCGAGCAGCCCGAGTCCGACGTCGTCTCCCTCGACTACACCGGCCACCCGAGCGCGCCCCAGGTGCTGCGTCGCTGCGCCGACGAGGTCGCGGCCCACCACGACGTGCTGGCGCTGGCGGTCGAGCACCGGGTGGGTCACCTGGAGGTCGGCGACCTGGCCGTGGTGGTCGCGGCCGGGGCCGTGCACCGCGGCGCGGCCCTGAGGGCCTGCGCCGAGCTGATCGAGACGCTGAAGGCCCAGGTGCCGATCTGGAAGGAGCAGGCCTTCCTCGGCGGGGAGACCGAGTGGGTCGGTCTCGGGTCCGCTGAGCTGACCGGGTCCGCGGGGGCGGGCTCCGGCGGATCCGGCACGTGACCAGACAGACCTGGACGGCGTTCGTCGCGGCCTTCACCTTCGTCGGTCTGGCGGTGCTGCTGGTGGTGGTGCCCGTCCCGTTCGTGAGCTGGAGCCCCGGTCCGGCGCACGACACGCTCGGCAACGTCGGTAACCAGCCCATCATCAAGGTGCGCGGGATCCCGACCTACCCGACGACGGGCCAGCTGGATCTGACCGTGGTCTCGATCACCTCCGCCGACGCCCGGCTCACCCTCCCGCAGGCCCTGCTGGCCTACTGGCTGCCGCACCGCGACACCCTGCCCCGCGACTCCGTCTACGCGCCGGGAAAGTCTGCCGAGCAGGTGCAGAACGAGGACGCGGACATGATGGAGACGGCCCAGGACGACGCGGTGGTCGCGGCGCTGCGCGCCGACCAGCAGCCCGTGGTGGAGATGCCGGCCGTCTACTCGGTCACCGTCGGGGGGCCGGCCCACAAGCTCCTGCTGCCGGGTGACCTGGTCACCGCGGTCGACGGGGTCCAGACCCCCGACGTTGCGTCGGTGGGGCGCGAGATCCGTTCCCACCGGGTCGGCGAGCGTCTGGAGTTCATGGTGATCCGGCAGCGGGTGCCCACCAAGGTGACGGTGACCGCGGCCGAGTCGAGCACCCAGGCGGACGTGCCGGTGGTCGGCATCACCCTGGGCCAGGGCTACAGCTACGAGCCCCAGATCTCCTTCGACCTCGGGCAGCAGATCGGCGGGCCCAGCGCGGGCCTGGTCTTCGCTCTCGCCATCTACGACAAGATTACCCGGGCCCCCCTTCTCGAGGGTCGACACGTCGCCGGCACCGGCACCATCACCCCGGACGGGGTGGTCGGTCCGATCGGCGGCATCCAGGAGAAGGTCGCGGGCGCCCAGAAGTCCGGCGCGAGCGTGTTCCTGGTCCCGGCCGACAACTGCGGCGACCTGGCCGGGGTCAAGACCGACATGACCCTGGTCAAGGTCGCCACCCTCGAGGATGCGATCACGGCCGTCTCCACCCTCACCTCAGGCGGCAGCGCCGCCGGTGTCCCGCACTGCTGATGACCCCGACCCCAGGAAGTACCCGCTGATGACCACCACCACCCCGCCTACCGAGCAGCACGACGCCCTCGTGGCATCGCTGATCGAGCTGGAGCGCCACACCGGTGGGCCGGACTGGGACGCACCGCCCCGGCTGTTCGCCTTGGTGCTGACCGACCTGCTGGCGGCGAGCGAGCCCGGGCTGGCCGCCGACCTCGGTCTGCGGACGACGGCGGACGGGGCGGCGCCGGGGGCCCTGACCGCGGTCGAGCAGGAGTTCACCGCCTCCGCCGACGTGCTGGGCGACCTGGCCGAGATCGAGTGGCCGGACACGGTCTTCGGGTGCGCGGTCAGCCTGGAGCGGACCTTCCTGCCCGCCGCCTACGAGTCCGACCTGCCCGAGGACGCGGGGGAGGCCGCCCAGGTCGTCGCCGCCCACCCGCAGCGCCAGGAGATCCGCGTCGTGGTCGGGGTCGACCGGGCCGGGAACCGCCACGGCGTCGCCCGGCTGAAGTCACAACCCGATGAACTTCTGGCCGCAGAGGATCTCGTCCCCGGGTTGGTCACGGCCCTGGCGCATACCCTGGCCTAACGGCGAGGGGGCGGACCGTTCCCTCCCCCCGACCTGTGCACGACCCCCGAAGCTCGAGCAACTCCGGCCCGCAAGGACCGTGATGGAGGAGATAGTCCCGTGAGTAGCCTGCGTATGGCCGGTCGACGGCGAAGTGCCATTCTGCCCACCCTCGTGATCGTGGCCGTGCTGGTGGTGGTCTTCGCGGTCTTCACCAGCATCTACACCGACCGCCTCTGGTTCCGGTCCTTCGACTTCGGCTCGGTGTTCACCACGATGCTGACCACCCGGCTCGGGCTGTTCGGGTCCTTCGGGCTGCTGATGGCCACGGCGGTCGCGGCCAACGCGGCCATCGCCTACCGGCTGCGGCCGCAGGTCGGGGTGCCCGGACCGACCAGCCCGCTGCTGGAGCGCTACCGCGAGCTGCTGGAGACCCGCTTCGTCTGGGTGATGGTCGCCGTCGGCCTGGTCGTCGGTCTCTTCGCCGGCGGGGCCGCGAGCGGACAGGCCCTGACCTACCTCGCCTGGCAGAACCGCACACCCTTCGGCACGAACGACCCGCAGTTCGGTCTGGACGTCAGCTTCTTCGTCTTCTCCTACCCGTGGTGGCGGTTCGTGCTGTCGTTCGCGTTCGCCATCTTCGGGTTCAGTGCCGTGGCGGCGGCGATCGTGCACTACGTCATGGGGGGC
>JBBQAB010000410.1:0-2133 GCA_038198385.1 Propionibacteriales bacterium | reverse complement strand
GGACGGTGGCGACCCCTTCGTTCTGGGCGGTCTGGGCGGCCAGGTCCAGGGTGACCGGAACGGGCCGGGCGTCGGCCTGCCAGGCCTGCAGGGCGTCGATCCCGGTGAAGGCGAGCATCGCGCGGCGACCGTCAGCCGCCTGCAGGAGGACGACGGCCATCTCGGCCTCCTTGTCCGACCGGAGCCCACCGACCGTCTCACCGAGCCGGGTGGCGGTGGCCACCACGGGCACCAGCAGCCGGGCCTCGCACAGCGCGGCCACGGCCCGGAGATAACGGGTGGGAGTCGGCTCGGCCACCGCGGCAGCCAGGTGCCGCCGGGTGGCGGCGGCGGCGGTTCCCTCGTCACCGGGGAAGGGGGACGGGGCGAGGCGACGGTCGTGATCCACCCCGACACCGTACGGGACCGAACCGCGCGCGGTCGGGTCCGACCGCGCCGAGGGCCCACGGATCCGGGGTGCGCTGGGTGGTGTCCCCCATCGGCTCAGCGCCTCCGCCGTGGCACCCTGGAAGGGTGCCTGCCGTCGATACCGTCCTGCTCCCGCTCTGCGTCGGACTGACCCTGCTCGGGGTGATCGCGACCGGTCTGGCCTGGCGACGCGGCCGCCGCGGCCGGGTGGTGCAGGGGGTCGGGCTCGCCCTCGCCCCCCTCGCCCTCTACTTCAGCGGGCTGCTCCGGCTCCTCTGGAACGGCGCGGTCGCGGTCGGGGAATGGGCCGGCACCGTCGTCGGCTCCCCCAGCGTCTGGGTCGGCCTCGGTCTGCTCGTCCTGTGCGTGGTGCTCTGGGTGGTCGGCGGCGTGGTGGTCCGGCGGACCCCCAAGGCGGCGAAGGGCTCCCGCCGGGGGCAGGCTGCGGCCACCGGCTCGGAGCGGTCGGCGCTGCCTGCCACCAGCAACTCGAACGGGCGGGCTACCGCCGCTCCGGCCCCGAAGAAGGGGTCCGCGGCCAAGGGCAAGCCCCCGGTCGACGACGACATGGCCGAGATCGAGGCCCTGCTCAAGTCCCGCGGGATCGACTAGCCCACGACTAGCCCATGCTTAGCCCCCGACTTTCCGGCTCGGCCTCTCAGACCGGACGCTCGTACGCGGACTGCCGCCGCCGAAGGTCGGCGATGGCCGCCCCGGCCGAGGCGCCGTCTCCCGCCTGGATCCCCAGCAGCATCCGCTTCTCGGCGTCCAGGTCGGCGGTGAAGGCCTGGCCGTCGGCGGGCTTGAGCAGCAGCAGCGCCCACGGGTCCCCCGGTCGCAGCAGCACCTTGTGCACCCGCGACCACGGGACGGTGTGCACCCGGAAGGCGTTCCGGACGCGCAGACCGTCGGCGTCGGCCCGGACCGAGCTGATCGCCACGGACGCGATGACGATGATGATGGTGGCCACGCAGGCCAGCAGGGTCAGCCGCTGGGACCGGGTGAAGAGCAGCCGGATCTCGACCGGCAGGGCAAACCACCCGAACGCGGTCAGCCCCAGCAGGACCAGGGCCGAGACGACGACGAAGACCCGGAGCCGCCGCGGTCGGAAGGTGACGGCCTGGTCCATGGCGGGCGTGGCTCCGCTCAGATCCGGCAGGCGGCGATATCGGTGACCAGGATGGCCCGGGCGCCGAGCTCCCACAGGTCGTCCATCAGCTGCTGGGCCTCCCGGCGGGGCACCATGGCCCGGACGGCGTGCCAGCCCGGCTTGGCCAGGGGGGCGACCGTCGGCGACTCGAGACCGGGCGTGATCCCACACGCCGCCTCGACGGTCTCCTGGCTGACGTCGTAGTCCATCATCACGTAGTTGCGGGCGACCAGGACGCCGTTGAGGCGGCGCTGCAGCTGCTCCAGCCCGGCGGGGACCTCGGCGTTCGTCCGGCGGATGAGGATGCCCTCGGACTGCAGGATCGGCGGCCCGAAGAGCTCCAGCCCGGCCTGCCGCAGCGTGGTCCCGGTCTCGACCACGTCGGCGATCACGTCGGCCACCCCCAACCGGATGGCGGTCTCCACCGCGCCGTCCAGCTTGATCAGCCGGCTCGAGACCCCGTGACCGGCCAGGTAGGTCTCGACCAGTCCCGGGTAGGAGGTGGCCAGCCGCAGACCCTGAAGCCGCTCGACGGTCATCCCGCTGCCGGCGGGGCCGGCGAAGCGGAACCGGCT
>JBBQAB010000409.1:0-2360 GCA_038198385.1 Propionibacteriales bacterium | reverse complement strand
GCGTCGTCGCCCTCCCGGAGCAGCGCCGGGTAGAAGACCACCTCCTCCGCGTCGGCGTGGGTCTCCAGCCGGGTCGCCAACACCTCCCAGACGGCGGTCAGCTCCGCATCGGTGGTGGCGTAGTCGAGGTAGAAGAACTGGCGCCGGAACCTGTCATGGTCGGCATAGATCAAATCGACGATGTCCGCCATGGCGCTGCTCCGTTCGGTCGTGCCCCGCCGGATCAGGGCCGTCAGCTGACTCTATGTCCTCCCGGATCCTGACGGCTGGCGGGCACCTCCTGCGCGGTGGTCGACCGGAGTCCGGCGGCACGCTTCTTCGGTTTTGCCTTCTGGCACCGGGCAATACCGCCGGTCGCTGCGCTCAGCAATCCATCGCCTTGTCCACGTGGTCGATGTCGTCCACCCTCCCGGAGGGAGAAGGAGAGACATGACTGCTGCTACAGCACCGCCATCGCCACTGCGCCGCCTGTGGCAGCGCGAGTTGCCGGAGTACCCGACGGGCGCCCGGCGCACCTGGTATCTCGGGATCGTGGTCGCCGCGACAGTCGTCGCGTACTACGAGAATTTCATCAGCGGGGCGGTCACCCCGCAGCTCCTCGGCAGCTTCCACATCTCCTTCCTGTACTTCGCCGTCGTCACGGCGGTCGGCAACGCCATCGGAGCCATCGGTTCGCTGGCCTCCGGCGTAGCCGACAAGGTGGGCCGCGGCAACATGGCCATCGTCGGCCTGTTCGGTGTCTCCCTGGTGACGCTGCTGTGGTTGCCCCACGTGACGACGGGCGCTCAGTACGGGTTCGCCTTCGGCACCGCCGGGATCTTCGAAGGCGTGATCCTGGTGGTCACGCCCGCGTTGGTGCGTGACTTCAGCCCCCAGGTCGGCCGGGCCCAGGCGATGGCCTTCTGGACGGTGGGACCGGTGCTGGGCAGCCTGCTGGTCACCGAGGTATCCAGCCACACCCTGGACAGCCACCCGCGCTGGCAGTTCCAGTTCGAGGTTGCGGGCTGGGCCGGGCTGGCCGTCTGCGTGCTGGCCCTGCTGTTCCTGCGCGAGCTCAACCGCGCCGATCGCGACCGCATCATCGGTGCACTCGAGGCCGAGACCGGAGCGGCGCTGAGCAGCCGCGGGCTGTCGCACGAGGCGGCCACCCGCCGCCCGTACCGGCAGATGTTCCGCCTGGACATCGTCGGCCCCGCAATCGGGATCAGCCTGTTCCTGCTGATGTATTACACCGCCATCGGCGTCCTTCCGGTGTACTTCCAGACCGATCTGAACTTTTCCGCGAGCCAGTCGAACTCCCTGTTGAACTGGTTGTGGGCCACCACGGCGGTGTCGATGCTGGTGTTCGGCGCGCTGTCGGACAAGCTGCGAGTCCGCAAGCCGCTCGTCCTCGCCGGTGCCCTGGCCAGCGTCCCGGTCGAGATCGCCTTTCTGTCCAAGGCAGGTTCCGGCTCCCCGACCTTCTCCTCCATCGCGATCCTGCTGGCGCTCACCGGCGCCTGGCTGGGTGCTGCGTACGCGCCGTGGATGGCTGCCTTCACCGAAACCGTCGAGCATCACAACCCGGCCCTGTCGGCCACCGGCCTGGCCATCTGGGGTTGGATCCTGCGGGTGACGATCGCCGGCGCCGTCATCACGATCCCGTTGATCGTCTCGGCCGCCACGCCGCTCGTCGGCGACGGCCCGTCGGTGCTCCAGGCGCAGGCCTACTTCGACCAGAGCAAACCCCTGCGGCTGCTGCTGGCCGAGGCGCAGGCGCACCCCGCAGTGTTCAGCGACCTCGCCGCGGCGCCGGACGACCCCGCCGCGCAGCAGGCCGCGATCGAGACCGTCGGCGCGCCGACGGTGCTCACGCTGGCCAATGACAAGACGGCGCAGCAGAATCTCACCCTGCTCGCCGCGAGGGCGCCCGACGTCCTCAAGGCGCAGCGGGACAGCCCGGGCCAGTGGCGAATCTGGTTCTGGATCTGCACCGCCGGCGCACTCGCGCTCTGCCCGCTCTCGCTGCTGCTGAGGGGCCCGTGGCGCCCGAGCTTCGCCGACGATGCCCACGCGGTGGAACACGCCCTCGAACAGGCCAACCGCAGCGCCCACCCGGCTGGGTCGGCCCTCTGATGCCGAACGGAGCCCCTGTCATGCGTTATCTGCTCACCGCCGTCCTCGGCATCCTGCTCGTCGGCGCCACGGTGGTCGGCATCGTCACCACCGTCCACGACTACGGCCAGCGTCCCTCGGTCGGCACCTCTGGGAACGACTCCGGACTCGTGCTGTACGGCGGCCGCTGATCACCCCTGGCTCACGAGTGGGTGGCCGCCCGGTGGGGTCGACCTAGAGACCCAACTGCAGCAGGCGCTCGTGGT
>JBBQAB010000408.1:0-5087 GCA_038198385.1 Propionibacteriales bacterium | reverse complement strand
TCGTCATCACCCCGGCCCAGCTCGACCACGGGATGGACCAGCTGGAGGAGGTCCTGACCGAGCTCGCCTGAGCCTTGCCCGCGGCCCCGCCCCCTGCCCCGCCTGCTCTGCCCGGCGGGTTCGGGGTGGGGGCGGGTGTGAGGTGGGGGTGGGTCGGGTCTGGGTTGCGGGCGGGCTCAGGCCACCGGATGGCGGGCGTCGTAGGCCAGGAACCGGCGCTGCGTCACCACGACCAGGGTCACCAGGACGACGCAGACAACCCCGCCGAGGACCGCGGCCCAGTCCTCGCCGACCCAGCTCGACCCCCCGCCGAGCACCAGGTCCCCCAGCCGCGGCCCGCCGGCGACGACCACGATGAAGACCCCCTGCAGCCGCCCCCGCATGTGGTCCGGGGTGGCCGATTGGAGGATGGTCTGGCGGAAGACGGCACTGATCGAGTCGGCCCCGCCCGCCACGGCCAGGAAGACCATGGCGGCGACCAGCCCGACCACCAGGATGCCCGTGGGGCTCCGGCCGCCGGCGCTGACCAGGACCAGCCCGAACGCGGACACGGCCAGCCCGAACGCGATGATCGACCAGGTGATGACCAGGCCCTGGCGGCGCAGGCCGACGAGGCCGCCGGAGAAGACCCCGGCCAGGACCGCACCCGCGGCGTACGCGGCACTGAGCAGACCGGTGGTCGCCGCGCCGCCGCCCAGGAAGACCACCCCGACCGCCGGGAAGAGCACCCGGGGCATGGCGAAGATCATGGCGATGAGGTCGACCAGGAAGGTCATCCGGACGTTGGGCCGGGTGGCCAGGTAGTGCAGGCCCTCCAGCACCGAGGCCAGTCCGCGCCGGGCCGGGACCCCGGCCTCCGAGGTCTCGGGCGGCAGGTCGGGCAGCCGCCAGAGGGCCCAGAGCGCGGCGCTGAAGAGCAGGGCGTCCAGCGCGTACGCCGAGCCGAAGCCGCCGGCCGCCACCAGCAGGGCGCCGAGCAGGGGACCGGCGGTGAGGGCGATGTTGAACGCGATGGTCTGCAGCACGTTCGCCGCGGGGAGCAGGTAGGGCTCGATCAGTCGGGGGATGATCGCGGTCCGGGCGGGGTTGTTGACCGCGAACCCGGCTGACTGGAGGGCGACCAGACCGTAGAGCAGCAGGACCGAGTTGAGGTGCAGGAACGCCTGGGCGGCCAGCCCGAGGGTGACCACCCAGAGGGCGACCGAGGCCACGAGGGCGACCCGGCGCCGGTCGTACTGGTCGACCAGGGCGCCGCCGTAGAGCCCCAGCACGATGAGCGGCACCAGGGCACAGATGCCCAGCACCCCCACCGAGAGGGTGGAGTGGGTGATGTCGTAGACCTGCAGACCCACGGCCACCACAGTCAGCTGGGTGCCGAGGTTGGACACCCCGAGACCGAAGAGCAGGCGCCGGAAGGGGGGACTGGACCGGAGCGGCTGGAGGTCGAGGAGCAGGGCCATGGCAGAGAGCAATCTACTTCGTACGGCTATGCGACAGGGTGCGTGACCAGTGGGCGGTCCGCAGACCACCGACGTACCGGCGCGCAGGTCACGTCTGATCCGGCGGTCCCGTTAAGGTGGGCCGAATCGCCCGACCGAGCCCCGCCTAGGGGGTTGGAGGGACCGCAGACCAAGAGGAGACGTCGCCGTGGCAGGGACAACCGTGATCACCTTCGGCACTTTCGACGTGCTGCACGTCGGACACGTCCGGGTCCTGAACCGGGCGGCCGCATTCGGCGACCGGCTGGTCGTGGGGGTGTCCTCGGACGCTCTGAACTTTGCCAAGAAGGGCCGTAACCCCGTCTTCACCCAGGACGAGCGGACCGAGATCATCTCCAACCTCAAGGTCGTGGGCGCGGTCTTCGTCGAGGAGAGCCTGGAGCTCAAGCGGGACTACGTGCTCGAGCACGGGGCCGACGTCTTGGTCATGGGGGACGACTGGGAGGGCAAGTTCGATTACCTGAACGACCTCTGCCGGGTGATCTACCTGCCGCGTACGCCGTCGGTCTCGACCACCGCCATCATCGAGCACATCTCCACCAGCAACGCCTGACCGCGGCGCCCCTGGGCACCCCGGTCAGGCGCGGTGCCCGACGTGCAGTGGAGACCGCGACGGGAACAACTCGGGAACAACGGCTACTGAAACGGCAGAGCCCGCCCACCCCGAGGGCGGACGGGCTCGAGAGCCGAGGTTCGGTCAGTGACCGTCGGTGGCGTCGTTGACGGCGTCCTTGGCCTCGCCCACGGCCTGCTTGGCGTTGCCGCTCGCGCGGTCGCCGGCACCGTCAGCCTGCATGCTGGCGTTGTCGGTCGCGTCACCCGTCTTCTCCTTGGCCGCGCCCTTGAGCTCCTCGGCCTTGCCTGAGATCTTGTCGCCCAGTCCACTCATCTTGGTCTCCTCACGTCAGGTGCACGATCTCTTCGTACACACCACGGCCCGGTCGGTCTCAACCACCGTTCCAGGCTGACGGTGGCTGTGGTGCCGGTCACCGGTGACCTATGATCGAACGGAAGCGAGTCAAACCAACTGCGTCGTCCTCCCAATGTAGAGCCTCATGTTTACGGAGTAAACAGGAGGTCCCGAGCGGGACCGGACCCGGCAACGGGTAAGGGCGCGGTGGCCGCTGGGGTGCCCGACGCCCTGACGGTGTGGCTTGACGCCGCACGTGGAGGTCAGGGAGCGAGGCCGTGATGGCCAGCGGGAGCACAGAGCTCGAGACGAGCCAGGGTCGTGGCGCTGCACCGGCACGTCGGACCCTCGACCGCGAGACCATCCTGAACGAGGCCGTCCGCTTCATCGACGCGAACGGTCGCGAGAAGCTCACCATGCGACGCCTCGGCGCGGAGCTGGGGGTGGAGGCGATGGCGCTCTACCGCTACGTGCCCGGGCGCGAGCAGCTGCTGGACGGCGTGGTCGAGGTCGTCATGAACGAGCTCAACGAGGCCCAGGTGGCTCCCAACGTGTTCGACAGCTGGCAGGAGTATCTGCAGCAGACGGCGCACGAAGTCCGGGCCATGGCCAGCCAGCATCCCCGGATCTTTCCTCTCGTCGCCAGCCGACCTCCGGCCGCGCCCTGGCTGCGTCCACCCCTGCGGAGTCTGCGCTGGGTGGAGTCCTTCCTCGAGGGCCTGGCCCATTACGGCTTCAGCAAGGACGCCAGTGTGATCGTCTACCGAGCCTTCTCGACCTTCCTGCTGGGCCACCTGCTGCTCGAGTCCTCCAACAGCCTCCCCGGCGCACCCGAGACCAGCCCCGAGGACGATCTCGAGATCTTCGAGACCAACGACCTGTCGGCCTACCCCCGGACCTTGGAGCTGAAGCCGCAGCTGGCCGAGGACGAGTTCGACGAGGAGTTTGAAGGGGCATTGGAGGACCTGATCAACCGCGTCGCCCTGGCCCGGGGCTGAGTCGCCCCCTCGGGTGCTCGTACGCGGTCAGGCGCTCTCGGCGGCGGGTCCGGGTCCGGCCGTCTCGGCCACCTGGCCGCGGGCCAACCGGGCCAGCAAGGCCCCCAGACCCTCCGCGGCCCGACCCGGCATCCGGGCCGAGGTCTGCACCCGCGGCTGGAAGGTGCTGATCGTGGTCAGGCCCGCCGCCCGAACGGCGGCGGCCAGGCCGTGCTCCTCCCCGTGGGTCACGGACGGGAAGCCCCCGAGCCGTTCCAGCACGTCCAGCCGGACGGCGAGGTTGGCCGCGTACGCGTGGTCGTGTCCGTCCTCGGCGATCCCCCGCTCAACCAGCTCCGCGTAGGCCTGTCGTGCGGCGTCGTCGGCGGCCCAGTCGAGCAGGTCGGCCAGCCCCAGCACGAGGTCCGCTTCGCGTCGTGCGGCCTGGTCCAGGGTGCCGGTCAACCAGTCCGGCGGAACCACGGTGTCGGCGTCGGTGCAGAACACCCAGGTGTCCCCGGCTAGCGCGGCCGGTCGGGCGGCGGCCGTCGAGATCAGTCGGGTCCGCAGCGCCCCCACCGTGAGCGTCGCCGGCTCCTCGACCACGACCGCCTCGACCCCGGTCAAGCTCGCCAGCGTCACCGTGGCCCGCACTGCGGTGTCGTCGGTGCAGCGGTGCGCGGCGACCGCGACCCGGGCCCGGCGTACGGCCCCAGCCCGGTGCGCCTGAACCACCGCAGCGCCCACGGCGGTCAGGCAGGCGGTGATGGTCTCGGCCTCGTTGTGGGCCGGGACAGCGACCAGGACGTCCACCGGGGTCATACCGATCGCCAGCCGAGGCCGAGGGCTTCGGCGTCGGCGTCGGCCGGCTGCTGGGCGGTGTAGAGGCCGAGGTCGTCGATCGCGTGCGTGAGTCCGGCGTCGAACGCGAGCCCCGCCGCCCCGGCTACGGCCCGGGCGTCCTCCAGAGCGACCCGGACGGTCTGGGCGACCGCGGCCCGGGCCTCGGTGCACAGCGGGCCGAGCAGGTCGGCCGCAGCGGGGTCGTGCAGCTGCCCGCCCGGGGTCAGCAGCCCGTCGAGCCTCAGTCCGGCCTGCCGGACGGCGGCCGTGGTGAGCGCCAGATGGGTGCGCAGCCGGCCGAGTCGGAGGTCGACGAGCGGGGTGCTGCGCCGCAGCCAACGGAGCAGGGCGTCGACCAGGCGGGCCAGGCCGCCGGCCCAGACCGCCGCCACCCCGACCCCGCCGGGCAGGAAGGCCGGCCGGTCCAGATAGAAGTCTCGCGGGCCCACCACCGCGTCCGCGGGGACTCGGACCTCGACCAGGGTGACCGTGTGCGTCCGGCTGACCGTCATCGCCCCCGACTGCCAGCCGGACCCGTCCACGGGCAGGCCGCTGACGTCCAGGTCGACCAGCAGGTGGTGGTCGTCGGCCGTCCAGACGGGGACCAGCGACCGGTCGATCACGCCGGCGCCGGAGGCGAACCGCAGCACTCCGTCCAGCACCAGGGTGTCGCCGTCGGTCCGGACCCGGACTCCGGTGGCTCCCGAGCGGGAGGCCCAGATGCCGTAGAGCGCCCCGTCGGCCAGCCGGTGGCCCGTCTGGTCCGCGGTGCGGAGGGCGTCCACGTGGCCCTCGACGAGTCGACCCAGCGGAATGTCGGTGCGGCCGACCGCGATCAGCTCCTCCACCAGCTCGGCC
>JBBQAB010000407.1:0-4979 GCA_038198385.1 Propionibacteriales bacterium | reverse complement strand
CTCCCGCAGCTCGAGGCTCAGCCCGCGGCCGGCGTCCTTCTTGATCTTCGTGTCCGCGGTCTGGACCGGGGTGTAGTCCGCCGGGGCGGCCGCCATCACGACCACGTCCTGCTCGCGGGCCACCGCTGCGACCGCGGCGGCCAGCTCGGCGGTGGTGCCCACGGAGGTCACCCAGACGCCGGGAGGGGGGTCGGCCTCGACGTGGGCCGCGACCAGCTCGACGGAGGCCCCGCGGACAGCGGCGGCCCGGGCCAACGCCCAGCCCATCCGCCCCGAGGAGGCGTTGCCGAGGAACCGTACGGGGTCGAGGTTCTCGCGGGTACCGCCTGCGGTGACCAGCACCCGCAGTCCGGCCAGGTCCCGGGCGGCGGCGTGGGCGGCCACCCCCGGCTCGGCCAGGATGCTGGCGGCGACGGCCAGCAGCTCGGCGGGTTCGGGCAGCCGACCCGGCCCGGAGTCGGCTCCGGTGAGCCGCCCCGACGCCGGCTCCAGAACCACGACGCCACGACTGCGCAGGGTGGCCACGTTGGCCGCGGTCGCCGGGTGCCGCCACATCTCGGTATGCATGGCCGGGGCCAGCACGACCGGAGCCGTAGTGGTCAGGAGGACGTTGGTGAGCAGGTCGTCGGCCCGACCGGCGGCGGCCCGCGCCAGCAGGTCGGCGGTGGCCGGTGCGACGATGACCAGGTCGGCGTTCTGGCCGAGAGCCACATGCGGCACCTGGTGGGCGTCGTCCCAGACCTGGGTGAGGACCGGCTTGCCGGAGAGCGCCGCCCAGGTCGTCGCTCCCACGAACTCCAGCGCGGACGGCGTGGGCACGACAGTGACATCGTGCCCCTCCGCGAGCAGGCGCCGCAGCAGGTCGCAGGCCTTGTAGGCCGCGATCCCACCCGCGACGCCGAGAACGATCCGGCTCACGCGGGCAGGGTCAGGCGGGTTCGTTGACGGGGGCCTCGGGCGCCTCGGCGCCCTCCGGGGCGTCGGGGTCGATGTCGATGCACGACAGCTTGCCGGCGTTCACCTCGCGCAGGGCGATGGAGAGGGGCTTCTCCTGCACACCGGTCTCGACCAGCGGGCCGACGTGGTCCAGCAGACCCTCGCCCAGCTGGGAGTAGTAGGCGTTGATCTGACGGGCGCGCTTGGCGGCGAACAGCACCAGCTTGTACTTCGAGTCCGAGTGGGTCAGGAGCTCGTCGATGGGGGGGTTGGTGATGCCCTCGGTCAGGCGGAATTCAGGCAAGATGAACCTTTGCGTGTGAGTGGCAGGCGATCGGCAGCCGAGAACGACGCACGTGGAGACGACCTGCAGGGTTACAGACTCACCAACGATACCAAGTCGGCCACGGCCTGGCCTACTTCGCCGTTCACGATGACGTGGTCGAACTCCGACTGCGAGGCCAGCTCGGCCCGCGCGGTCTCCAGCCGACGCTCCCGCTGCTCGGCCGACTCGGTCCCCCGGCCGACCAGACGCCGCACCAGCTCGTCCCACGAGGGCGGGGCCAGGAACACGAACCGCGCTCCGGGCCAGCTGCTCTTCACCTGGCGGGCCCCCTGCAGGTCGATCTCCAGGATCGCCGCCTGACCGGCCTCGACCGCGGCGGCCACGGGGACCTTCGGGGTGCCGTAGCGGTGGACCCCGTGCACCACGGCCCACTCCAGCAGCTCGTCGTCGAACACCAGCCGGTCGAACTCGGCCTCGCTCATGAAGAGGTAGTGGACCCCGGGCACCTCACCCGGACGCGGCGGCCGGGTGGTCGCCGAGACGGACACGAAGATCTCGGGGTGGCGCCGCGCGAGCGCTGACACCACGGTGCCCTTGCCGACCGCCGTCGGACCTGAGACGACGGTCAGGCGGGAGCTGGTCACGGCGAGGCGGAGGACACAGTGCTCGGCCGCGCGGAGAACTCAGCGATCAGGGCGGCGCTCTGGTGCTTGCCGAGCCCGCGCAGGCGACGGTTCGGAGCGATGTCGAGCCGCTCCATCACCTTGGTCGCCCGCACGGTCCCGACGCGCGGCAGGGCCTTGAGCACGTCCACCACCTTGGCATGGGCCACGACGTCGTCGCTCTCGGCGCGCGCCAGCACCTCGGCCAGGTTGCTCTCGCCGGTGCGCAGGTTCTGCTTCACCTCGGCGCGGCGTCGGCGCGCCTCGGTGGCGGCATTTCTGGCTTGTGAGCGCTGCTCGTCGCTCAGCGGGGGTATGGTCACGTGCATCCTCATCTAGCCAGCCGGGGGGGGGATCCGTCGGCCTCGCCTGCCGTGGATCACTGGTGCTCACAGAACTTACCGCACCCGTAGGACCGCTCTCATCCCGCCCACGGCCGCAGCGGCTGCGGCGCGCAGGGCGGCCGGGTCGGGACCGGCCCCCATCACCTCTCGGCTCATGGCCGGGAGCACGAGCGGAACGGCTGGTCCGAAGACCTCGAGCAGGTCCTGGGGCCCGGCTCCCTGGGCACCCAGACCGGGGGCCAGGATCGAGCCGTTGAGCCGGCTGAAGTCGACGCCGGTCCGTCCGATGGTCGCCCCGACCACGACCCCGACGGCCCCGGGTCCGGGACCCACGTTGCGGGCGGCCGCCTCGTCGATGACCACCTGCCCGACCAGTCGGCCGTCGGCGGTCCGCGCGTGCTGCAGGGTGGGGCCCTCGGGGTTGCTGGTCAGGGCCAGGACATAGACGCCCCGCCCCGAGGCCACCGCCAGGTCGATCGCGCCGACCAGCGAGCCGAAGCCCAGGTAGGGGCTGAGGGTGACGGCGTCCGCGGCCAGCGGTGACCCGTCGCTCAGGTAGGCCGCCCCGTAGGCGTCCATGGTCGAGCCGATGTCGCCGCGCTTGACGTCGAGCAGCGACAGGGCGCCTGCGGCGGCGATCTCGGCCAGCACCGTCTCCAGCACGGCGACCCCGCGTGAGCCGTACGCCTCAAAGAACGCCGACTGCGGTTTGAACACGGCGACGCTCTCCCCCAGCGCCTCGACCAGACCGCGGGCGCACCGCTCCAGCCCGCTCAGACCCGACGCAAGCCCCCAGGCGGCCAGCAGGCCGGGGTGCGGGTCGACCCCGACACACAGGGGGCCGCGCTCGGCCACGGCGGCGCTCAACCGCTCGGCGTAGGGGGTGGTCATCAGCCTCTCCTCGGAGTGCTCGGCGGCCCGGCCGGTTCGAGCCGGTTGAGCTCGGCGACCAGGGCGGGGCCGCGGAAGATATACCCGGTGTAGACCTGCAGCAGCGCCGCGCCGGCGTCCAGCAGGGCCCGGCCGTCGTCGGCGCTCATCACCCCGCCGACCCCGATCACGGGCAGGTCGGTCCGGGCGCTCAGGAAGGCCACGACCTCCCGCGCCCGGCGGGTCAGGGGCGAGCCGGACAGCCCGCCGGCCTCGACGGCCCGGTCCGCCTCGGCGAGCGCCAGCCCGTCGCGGCTCAGGGTCGTGTTCGTGGCGATCACCCCTAGGGCGCCGCCGGACACGCAGACCGCGAGGGCCTCCTCGAGGGCGTCCTCACTCAGGTCGGGAGCCACCTTGACGAAGACGGGCACCGGGTCCACCGGGTCGAGCACCCGGGTCCGGGCCACCAGGGCCGCGACCAGGTCGCGCAGGTTGTCTCCGTCCTGCAACGTCCGCAGACCCGGGGTGTTGGGGCTGGAGACGTTGACCGCGACGTAGTCGGCGTAGGGGGCCAGCCGCTGCAGCGAGTCCAGGTAGTCGGGGGTGGCCTCCGCCAGCGGGACGGTCTTGGTCTTGCCGATGGAGATCCCCAGCGGGATCCCGACCGCTCGGTTGCCCCGGCGTACGCCCACGGCTTCGAGCCGGTCGGCCAGCGCCTGGGCGCCCCGGTTGTTGAACCCCATCCGGTTGATCACGGCCCCGGTCCGGGGCAGCCGGAACAGCCGCGGGACCGGGTTGCCGGGCTGCGGCTGGGCGGTGACCGTGCCGAGCTCGGCGTGGCCGAAGCCCAGCGCGCCCCAGGTCTGGACCCCCACCCCGTTCTTGTCCATCCCGGCCGCCAGTCCGACCAGACCGGGGAAGCGGACGCCGGCCACGGTCACGGGCCGGCGATGCCGCGCGCACAGGGCGGCGACGGCGCGCAGGGCCGGGGGGCTCTCCCCCAGTCGGGACACCATCCGCAGGGTCTGCTCGTGCACCCGCTCGGCGTCGCCGTCGTAGGCCCGGAACAGCACCGGCCGCAGCACCCCGCGGTAGCCGAGGTCCAGGATCACCGGAGCCATCCGGCCCGGCTGCGGCTCACCGACGGTCCAAACCCGCGCACGTCACCGGGCCCAGGACTGCAGGGAGCGGACGCCCACGTTGCCGGCCATGATCGCCTCGATGCCCTGGACCGCGGCCGCCAGACCCTGCACGGTGGTGATGCACGGGATGGCGCGCATCACGGCGGCCGTCCGGATCTCGTAGCCGTCGAAGCGGGGGCGGCCGTCGGGGCTCAGCCCGTGCGGGGTGTTGAAGATCAGGTCCACCTCGCCGTCCAGGATGGCCTGCACGACGGTCTTCTGGCCGTCCGGGCCGGCCCCCTGGCTGAACTTGCGGACCGTGGTCACGGCCACACCGTGGCGCCGCAGCATGGAGGCGGTCCCGGCGGTGGCCAGGATCTCGAAGCCGAGGTCGGCCAGCCGCTTGACCGGGAAGATGACGAAGCGCTTGTCCCGGTTGGCCACCGAGATGAACACGGTGCCCCGGGTCGGGAGGGGTCCGAAGCCGGCCACCTGGCTCTTGGCGAAGGCGATGCCGAAGGCGACGTCGAGCCCCATCACCTCACCGGTGGAGCGCATCTCCGGTCCCAGGATGGTGTCGACCGAGATCCCGTCGACGGTGCGGAACCGGTTGAACGGCATCACCGCCTCCTTGACCGCGATCGGGGCCGAGGTGTCCTCGGTGGAGCCGTCGCCGGTGGCCCGCAGCAGGCCCTCGGCCCGGAGCTGCCCGATGGTGGCCCCGAGCATCACCCGGGCGGCGGCCTTGGCCAGCTGGGTG
>JBBQAB010000406.1:0-6576 GCA_038198385.1 Propionibacteriales bacterium | reverse complement strand
CTTCACCCGCCCGATCCTCGAAGCCGACCAGTGGCAGCGGGTGGAGGCGCGGGGGACCTTCGACGCCGCCCACCAGTTCGTCCTGCGCTACCGCAGCAACGGCGACGCCGAGGGCTACGAGGTGGTGACGCCACTACAGACAGCCAGCGGGGCCGTCCTCGTCGACCGGGGCTTCATCCCGGTCGGCCGGGGCACCCAGGTCCCCTCCACCGGCCCCACGCCCCCCACCGGTGAGGTCACCGTCGTCGGCCACGTACGCCGCAACGAGGAGGGCCGCGCGAACGCCCTCACGCCGGTCCAGGGCCAGATGCGCCTGATCAGCTCCGCCGCCGTCCAGCCGGGCCTGCCCTACCCGGTGGTCAACGGCTACATCGGTCTGCTGAGTGTCGACCCGGCCCAGGAGGGCGCCTTTCAGACGGTCCAGCTGCCGGAGATCTCCGACGGGCCGCACTTCTGGTACGCCGTCCAGTGGTTCATGTTCACCGGCATCGGGCTCGCCGGCATCGTTGTCTTCATCCGGGGTGACCTCAAGGCCCGCCGGGAGGAGCGCGAGGCTGCGCTCGCGCAGGAGTCCGACCACCGCCCCCGGGTGACCTCCGCCGCGAGCTGATCGTCGCGACTGGGGGGTCCACCCTCGCCGCCCGCCCCTGTGCCAGGATCGGGCCATGGATCTCGGGCTGCACCAGCGGGTTTTCGTGGTCACCGCCGCCAGCAGCGGGCTGGGCCGGGCCACCGCCGCCCAGCTGGTCGCCGAGGGAGCCCGGGTGGTCCTGGTCGCCCGCCGTGCGGAGGTGCTCGCCACGGTGGTGGCCGAGCTCGGTGCCGCAGCGCTCTCGGTAACCGGTGACCTGGCGGAGCCGGACGTGGCCGTCCGCGCGTGCCGCCGGGCCCTCGACACCTGGGGGCGCCTGGACGGGGCCCTGGTGAGCGTCGGCGGCCCACCGGCCGGATCGGTGCTCGGCACCACCGAGGACCAGTGGCGTACGGCGTACGAGTCGGTCTTCCTGGCCGCGCTCCGGGTCACGCGGGCGGTGGTCGAGCACGGGACCGCGCCCGACCTGGCGCTGGCCTGGGTGCTGTCCACCTCGGTCAAAGCCCCGATCGGCGGCCTGGCCGCCTCGAACGGCCTGCGTCCGGGCCTCGGGATGCTGGTCAAGGAGCTGGCCGACGAGCTGGGCCCCCAGGGCACCCGTGTCCTCGGTCTGATGCCGGGGCGGGTGGACACCGAGCGGGTCGCCCACCTCGACTCCCTCACGTCCGACCCGGCCGCCGCGCGCGCCAGTGCCGAGGCGGCGATCCCGCTGGGCCGCTACGGCCGGCCCGAGGAGTTCGGCCGGGTCGCGGCCTTCCTGCTGTCCCCGGCCGCCTCGTACCTGACCGGGTGCGTGGTCCCGGTGGAGGGCGGCGCCCTCCGCAGCCTGTGACCGCCGGCTCCGGGCCGGTCCCCCCGGCGGGTCCCCCGCTCCCGCTCGACCACGTCCTGGGCCTGCTCCGCTGCCCCCGCTGTGCGGGAGACCTGGTGCGCCAGGAGCAGACGGTCAGCTGCGACCGCGGCCACGCCTTCGACCTGGCCCGTCAGGGGTACCTGAACCTGCTGGGCCGGTCGAGCCCCCGCAACGCTGACACCGCGGCCATGGTGGCGGCCCGGGAGCGCTTCCTGCGGTGCGGGCACTACTCCCCGCTCGCCGACCGCCTACGGGACACGGTGGAGGATGCCTACCCGGCCCCCGACGGGCCCGCACGGATCCTCGAGGCCGGGGCGGGGACCGGCTACTACCTCAGCCGGCTGCTGGACGACTCGGACCGGGTGGGCCTGGCCCTCGACGTGTCCACCGCGGCCAGCCAGCGGGCGGCCCGGGCCCACGCCCGGATGGGGGCGGTGGTGGCCGACGTGTGGGGCGTGCTGCCCGTCCCCGACGGGGCCGTCGACCTGGTCCTCAGCGTGTTCGCGCCCCGTCACCCGGTGGAGTTCGCCCGGGTGCTGCGGCCGGCCGGTCAGGTTCTCGTGCTCGCCCCCACCTCCGAGCACCTGATGGAGCTGCGCGACCCCCTCGGGCTGCTGGACGTCGCGGAGGGCAAGCAAGACCGGCTGGCCGGGTCACTCGAGGGGTTCGCTCCGGTCGGTGGGTCGGGCTGCCGCTACCGGGTCAGCCTCGACCACGACGCTGTCGCCGACCTGGTCGCGATGGGCCCGAACGCGTTCCATACCGATCCCGTACGCCTGCGCGAGCGGATCGCGGCCCTGTCGGACCCGGTGTCGGTCACCGTCTCGGTCCAGGTCAGCGCCTGGCGGCGACCGCCGGGCTGAGGTCGTCGTCGGAGTCGTCCTCGGGGACCGCGCTCATCCGGGGAGCCGCGAACTGGGTCCGGTGCAGCTCGGCGTAGAGACCGCCCTGGGCCAGCAGCTCGGCGTGCCGCCCGCTCTGCACGACCCGGCCCCCGTCCACGACCAGGATCAGGTCCGCGTTGCGGATGGTCGAGAGCCGGTGGGCGATCACGATGCTGGTCCGTCCCTCCATGGCCAGGTCCAGCGCCCGCTGGACGGCCTCCTCGGACTCGGAGTCCAGGTGGGCGGTCGCCTCGTCCAGCACGACCACCGGAGGCGCCTTGAGCAGCAGCCGGGCGATGGCCAGCCGCTGCCGCTCGCCGCCGGACAGGCGGTAGCCCCGCTCTCCGACGACGGTGTCGAGCCCGTCGGGCAGGCTCTCGACGAGCACGCGGATCTGGGCGGCGGCCAGCACCTCCCACATCCGGTCGTCGGTCGCCTCCGGCCTGGCGTACGCCAGGTTGGCCCGGATCGTGTCGTGAAACATGTGCGCGTCCTGGGTGACGTAGCCGACCGCGTCGCGCAGCGATTCCAGGGTGAGGTGCCGGACGTCGGTGCCGGCCACCGAGACCGTCCCGGCCGTCGTGTCGTAGAGCCGGGCGACCAGGTGGGTCATGGTCGTCTTGCCGCCGCCGGAACGCCCCACCAGGGCGACCGTCTGGCCGGCCCCCACGGTGAAGGTCAGGTCGTGCAGCACCTCGGCGTTGGGCCGGGACTCCAGCGTGGCCACCGACTCCAGGCTGGCCAGCGACACCTCGCTCGCGCCGGGGTAGCCGAAGGACACGTGGTCGAAGGTGACCGAGGCCGGGCCGCTGACCGGGACGGCGTCCTCCGCGTCGGCGATCATCGGCTGCAGGTCGAGGACCTCGAAGACCCGGTCAAAGCTGACCAGCGCGTTCATCACGTCGATCCGGAGGTTGGTCAGCTGGGTCAGCGGGCCGTAGAGGAGCCCGAGCAGCCCGGCGAGGGCAGTCAGGGTGCCGACCGTCAGCTTGCCGTCGAAGTAGTAGAGCCCGCCCACCCCGTACACCAGGGCGGTGGCCAACGCCGCGACCAGGCCGAGGGAGGCAATGAAGAACCGGCCGTTCATGGCGATCTTCACCGACACGTCGCGCACCCCGCCGGCGCGGTTCGCGAACCGGTCGTGCTCGTCGGGCAGCCGCCCGAACAGCTTGACCAGCAGAGCCCCGCTGACGCTGAAGCGCTCGGTCATGGCCGCCGACATCTCCCCGTTCAGCTGCATCTGCTGGCGGGTCAGGTCGGCCAGCTTACGGCCGACGACCTTGGCCGGGATGAGGAAGATCGGCAGCATCACCAGGGCCGCGACGGTCAGCTGCCAGCTCAGGGCGAGCATGGCGACGAGGACCAGCACCAGGCTGATGAGGTTGGAGAGCACGGTCGACAGTGTGGAGGTGAAGGCCTGCTGGGCGCCGATCACGTCGGAGTTCAACCGGGAGACGAGCTTGCCGGTCTGGGTCCGGGTGAAGAAGGCCACCGGCATCCGCACCACGTGGTCGAAGACCTGGGTGCGGAGGTCGAAGATCAGGCCCTCGCCGATCCGGGCCGAGCACCAGCGCTGCACCATCCCCAGCACCGCCTGCGCCACGGCGACCACGGCCACCGTCCCCGAGAGGGTCAGCAGCACCCGCCGGTTCCCCTTGAGCACACCCTCGTCGATGATCTGCTTGAACAGCAGCGGCGGGGTCACCGCCAGCGCGGCGAGCACCGTGATCAGGGCGATGAAGACGATGATCAGCCGACGGTAGGGACGGGCGAAACGCAGGATGCGCCAGACCACGCCCCGGGTCAGTCGGTGGTCGGCCAGGTCAGGGTCCTGCGACATCCGCCGCATGAGGCCCATGCTGCCTCCGCGCATCATCGACATCGGGACTCCTTCCGGGACGCGTCGACGACGACGTCTGTCGCCTCCGGACCACATTCTCCGTCCCGGAGCGAAACGCCCCGGCCGACGAGGCTATTCCGAGCCTCGCCGGTCTCCGGCCCCGAGCCCCAACCCCAGGGCTGACCCCGGGCTAGCCAGGCCCTCCCCCGGTCACCAGCTTGGCGCCACGTGTGGCGCCACCCCGGCTGCGCAGGTCGATCCCGGCGTTCTTGAGTAGCGCGTGCACGAAGCCGTACGAGCGCCCCGCGTCGGCCGCGATCGAGCGGATGCTCTCTCCGGCGGCGTAGCGAGCCGCGTACTCCGTGGTGAGTGTCTCTCTGTGTCCGCCCGTGATCCGGGCCCCCTTCGTCAACACACGTGGTCCCCTCCCCGTATGAGGTCATCACAACAGACCGGGGGCGGACTGTAAAGGGCCCATCCAGCACCCCACCAGGGGACCTGTCGTGGCCAGGAGAGAGATCAGGCGAGGCTGACCGGGCCCGCGGAGGACAGGTCAGGGAGATCAGGCCAGGGAGATCAGGTCGGCGTACTCCGGGCTCCACAGGTCCTCGGTCCCGTCGGGCAGCAGCAGGACCTTGTCCGGGTCGAGCGCCTCGACGGCGCCCTCGTCGTGGGTCACCAGGACCACGGCGCCCGCGTAGGTCTTGATGGCGGCGAGCACCTCGGCCCGCGAGGCGGGGTCCAGGTTGTTCGTCGGCTCGTCCAACAGCAGCACGTTGGCGCTGGAGACGACCAGCGCGGCGAGTGCCAACCGTGTCTTCTCCCCACCCGAGAGCACGCTGGCCGGCTTGTCCACGTCGTCGCCGGAGAACAGGAACGAGCCCAGCACCTTGCGCACGTCGGTGTCGTTCAGGTTGGGCGCGGCGCTCCTCATGTTGGCCAGCACCGAACGCGAGGTGTCGAGGGTCTCGTGCTCCTGGGCGTAGTAGCCCAGCCGCAGGCCGTGACCCGGCTGAACTCCACCGGTGTCGGACTGCTCGACCCCGGCCAGGATCCGCAGCAGCGTGGTCTTGCCCGCACCGTTGAGACCAAGGATGACCACCTGGGTCCCCCGGTCGATGGCCAGGTCCACCCCGGTGAAGACCTCCAGGGAGCCGTACGTCTTGCTCAGGTCCGCCGCGGTCAGCGGGGTCTTGCCGCAGGGGGCGGGGTCGGGGAACCGGATCTTGGCCACCCGGTCCTGGGCCCGCTCGGCCTCCAGCCCGGACAGCAGTTTCTCGGCCCGCTTAGCCATGTTCTGGGCCGCCGTGGCCTTGGTCGCCTTCGCCCGCATCTTGTCGGCCTGCGTCATCAGCTGGTCGGCCTTCTTCTCCGCGTTCTGCCGCTCCCGCTTGCGCCGCTTCTCGTCGGTCTCGCGCTGCTGCAGGTAGCGCTTCCAGTTCATCGCGTAGACGTCCATCTCGGCCCGGTTGGCGTCCAGGTGGAAGACCTTGTTCACGGTCGCCTCGAGCAGGCCCACGTCGTGGCTGATGACCAGCAGACCGCCGGAGTGGTTGGCCAGGAACGTCCGCAGCCAGCCGATGGAGTCGGCGTCCAGGTGGTTGGTGGGCTCGTCCAGCAGCATCGTCTGGGCGCCGGAGAACAGGATGCGGGCCAGCTCGACCCGACGACGCTGGCCCCCGGACAGCGTGCTCAGGGGCTGGTGCAGCACCCGCTCGGCCAGCCCCAGGTTGCTGGCGATGCGGGCGGCCTCGGACTCGGCCGCGTAGCCGCCGGCCGCAGCCAGCTCGGCCTCGGCGCGGGCGTAGGTCGCCATCGCCTTGTCCCGGACCTCCTCGGAGTCGTCCCCCATGGCCAGGCCGGCCCGTTCGAGCCGGCCGACCACCGCGTCGAGGCCACGGGCGGACAGGATGCGGTTCTTGGCCAGGACGTCCAGGTCCCCGGTCCGTGGGTCCTGCGGCAGATAACCGACCTCGCCGGTGCGGCTGATGGTGCCCGAGGCCGGCGTGGCCTCACCGGACAGGATCTTGGTCAGGGTGGTCTTGCCCGCTCCGTTGCGCCCGACCAGCCCGATCTTGTCGCCGGGGGCGAGCTGGAAGGTCGCTCCCTCCAGCAGCAGCCGCGCGCCTGCGCGAACCTCGAGATCCTTCACAACCAACATCAGGGACTGACTTTCCTCGGTACTCGGCCAGCGTCCCGACGGGGTCGCTGGTTCCTACGGTGCGGGGGCTCCATCAGCCCAACCACAATTTTCACCCGCATTCCGGCTCAGCCCCACATGGCGCGTCCGGCGGAGCCCGCGCGGACGCGGCGGAGCCGGGCCCGCACGAGATCGGGCCCGGCGTACGCGGCGTCGGGGGGGGTCCAGCCGGTCACTGACCGCGGGCGGTCAGACGTTGAAGCCGAG
>JBBQAB010000405.1:0-2624 GCA_038198385.1 Propionibacteriales bacterium | reverse complement strand
TCAATAAGCTCCGCGGACACCGCGCCGTCGCCACCCGCTACGACAAACGCGACTACATCTACCGCGGCACCACCACCGTCGCTGCCATCATGATCTGGCTCCGCGACCCCGTCACACCCCCATTACGGGACACGCCCTAGTCGCGCACGGTCGTCTGCGGCGTGATCAGCT
Source organism: Propionibacteriales bacterium (assembly GCA_038198385.1). Taxonomy (GTDB): domain Bacteria; phylum Actinomycetota; class Actinomycetes; order Propionibacteriales; family Propionibacteriaceae; genus Microlunatus. The sequence goes on along the minus strand of JBBQAB010000405.1, from coordinate 2,453 downwards.
GCGGCTGTGCGGGCTGACCGACAACGACCTGTATGCGCAGCTGCGGCAGCGCGCCATCTTTGACCTGGCCCAGGTTCGCTTCGTGCTGTACGAGTCCAAGGGCGACCTGACCGTCGTCCCGCAGACGTCAGAACCGGTCCCACCGCTGGCCCGAATCGGGCTCCAGGACGCGGTCGGATGGATGGGGCCGCCCGACCAACCGGGTCAGGACAGGGCGACGAGCCCGACGACCCCGACCGCGTAGAGGACGAGGACGACGAGGGAGTCAACGCCCATCCGCAGGATCTGGCGTTGTGGGCGGAAGACCAGGCCGACGAGGTAGACGGTGGTCAGCAGGGCGCCGAGGGCGGTGAGGTAGATGTCGGCGGCTTGGGCGGAGGGCAGTACGGGTTTGCCGCTGAGGAGGGTGACGAGCAGGAACAGGACGGGCAGGAACGCGTTGCCGCCGAAGATGTCGCCCATGGCGAGTTTGTAGTCGCCGCCGCGGGTGGCGGTGAGACCGGTAGACAACTCGGGCAGGGAGGTGGCGAGCGCGAGGACGGTGGCGCCGAACACCACCCCGGAAAGGCCGAGGTTGCCGAAGAACGTTTCGCCGCTGCGTTCGATGGTGACACCGGCAACCAGGGTGGCCATCGCCGCGGCGCTGAAGACGAGCGCGGCCTTGCCGGTGCTGACGCCCTTCTTGGTGGCGTCCTGCTCGGTGCTGGTACGGGAGTGGCCACGTGGGTGGGTTTGGCTGTCGGGGGCCTCACCGTTCTGCTTCCAGGGCAGCCGGCTGCCGGGGCCGCCGATGAGCTTGAGTCCGACGATCCACAAGAGGGCGATCAGCACGGGGCCGGGGGTGAGGCGGGCGAAGATCAGGCTATCGGGGAGCTGGGTGCCGGCGACCACGACGAGCAGCACGGCGATGACGAGGGCGGCTTCGAGGACCAGGGTGAGGCTGCCAGCCATGTAGGTGAGGGGTTTGCGGCTGCGGACCCCGAAGGCGTCGAGGGCGACGAGCACGACGGTCTGGATCGCGATGCCGCCCAGGAGGTTGCCGACAGCGACCTCGACGTTACCCGACAGGGCTGCGCTGACGGTGATCGCAATCTCCGGGAGGTTCGTGGCCACGGCCAGCAGCACCACCCCGCCGAGGGCGGCGCCGAGGTGGAGCCGTTCGGCCAACACGTCGGTGTACTTCGACAACGAGGTGCCCGCGACCCAGATCACCACGGCCGAGGCCAGGAAGATCGCGAGCAGGACGAGGGAGGGCAGGGACGACATAAGTTCTCCTGGGGTCGAGGGGAGCGTGAGGTGAGGCGCGCGGGGTAGGGCCGGTGACTTCGATGGTTGACAGGCGCTGGGGCAGAAGGCTGGACGTCGGCGGCGCGGCGAAGCAGTATCCAGGAGGCGGTCGGGTACCCGAGAGTGGGAGGCGATACGGCTGGGCGGGCTAGTGGAGAACGGGCAGGGTGGCTGGGTCTGGCCCCGGCGGAAGGTCCGCCGGACACTGCACACCCCCCCAGCCAGTCCCCCACCCCGTACGTCGCATGAATCGACGAGCGACCCCGGCTCGGGACCGTCCCAAAAGCCGCTCAGCATCCTCTCCGTGTTCCCGAGAGACTGCACAGGAAACATGCGACGGTGCCTCACTCAGGTTGACAGACTCCGGCTCGCTCCAGGGTGTCGGCGTCCATCAGCGCGACGACGACGAGGTGGGGGATCGTGAGGGCGAACAGCGCGGTGAAGACGGGCCCGAGATACCCCGCCTCGTGATGGGCGAGCAGGAGCAGCCCGGTAACCCCGGCCAGGGCCATGAGCGTGGGCACGGCGGCTGAGCGGACGAACCGGAGGAGGGGAAGCGAGAGGGATCCTCGGCGCAGGTCGCTTCGATTCCGCGGGTCGGTGGCCAGCAGCCGGGCGGTGTGGCGCAGTCCGTGCCAGCCGCCGAAGTACACCCCGAAGGCCACGAGTGGCGGGGCCAGCAGGAACAACACGTTGAGCAGGGCGACCTCGGCGGCTGGCCGGACTTGGCGCCGTCGCAGACCGACCAGCGCGGTGAGTAGTGCGCATCCCCACGTCAGGGCCGCGAGTCCCCACCGGAGTGCGCTCGGTGGGGGGTGGAAGCCCACCGACACCGCCGCCAGTGCCCGGTCGGTCTGAGCCGGCCAGGCCAGCATCGGTCCCACGACGACCGGGCCACCTCGGGCCACCACCTCCGCGGCCACGGTCACGGCCCGGGTACAGGAGGGCCAGTTCTGGAGGGTGGAGCGGAGGCGGTCGGGTTCGGCCGTGACATCCCCGGCCCCGAAGTGGAGGACGGAGAGGGTCAGCAGGACCGGCAAGGCTGTCGGCCCGGCCAGCCGCAACAGGACCCAGGTGAGGACGGCGACGACAAGGTACCCGGTCAGAACCAGGCCCAGGGCACGTCGACCGCGGCGCAGCCGACCGGACCAGAACGGGGCCAGGTG
>JBBQAB010000404.1:0-8210 GCA_038198385.1 Propionibacteriales bacterium | reverse complement strand
GGTGTGGTCGCTGCGGACTTCGACCCCGAGCACACCGACACCGATGAGCTGATCCGTACGGCCCTCACCCACAACGACTGACTTCGCGCCCGACCACAGCTGGAGGTTCACCCATGACCGCGACCAAGACCGAGGCTCTCCCTCCGGTTCACCATCACGAGGAGCAGGACTACTCCCGGGGCCAGGCCATCGGCCAGTGGCTCCGGGGCCAGTACGCCCTCTACATCCTGGTGGCCCTGCTGGTGCTCGCCACCATCACCCGGGGGGCGATCTTCTGGGGCGGGACCAACATCACCAACCTGCTGCTCCAGATGTCGATCATCGGGGTGGTGACCCTGGCCGAGCTGATCGTGGTCCTCACCGGCGGCATCGACATCAGCGTGGGCTCCGCCCTGGGTCTGGCCGCGGTCATCTCCGCTGGGCTGTTCGGCGGACCGTCGGTGCTCCTCGCCCTGGTGGTCGCCGTGATCATCGGTGGCATCGTCGGGGCGGTGAACGGCTGGCTGGTGGCCTTCCGCGGGCTGGAGCCCTTCATCGTGACCCTGGGCATGCTGGCCCTGGCCCGGGGACTCGTGTACGCCTACGGCAACGGAATCCCGATCAACCCTAAGGCCGCCTCCTCCTTCGCCACCCTGGGCCAGACCACGATCCTGGGTTTCCCGGTACTCGCGCTGATCTGGATCCTGATGGTGCTGCTGGTCGGTTTCCTGCTGAACCGCACGGTGTGGGGCCGCCGGGTCTACGCCATCGGCTCCAACAAGGAGGCGGCGCGCAGCTCGGGTATCCCGGTGCGGGCCACCTTGTGGTCGGTCTACATCCTGGCCGGGCTGCTGGTGGGACTCGGCGGCTGGATGTTCCTCGCCCGGTTCGCCAGCGGCACCTCGACCGCCGGTAACCTGCTCGAGCTGGAGGCTATCGCCGCCGTCGTGATCGGCGGGGCCCGGCTTTCGGGTGGCTTCGGCAAGGTGTTCGGTGCCGTGGTCGGAACGATCATCTTCGCCGTCATCGCCAACCTGCTCTCGCTGCTGAATGTCTCCACCTTCCTCCAGGACGCCTTCCGCGGCGCCCTGATCCTGGTCGCCGTCACCCTGGCCACCGTCCAGTTCACCCGGCGGAAGAAGACCGGCGCCTCCGAGCCGGCCAGCAAGTGACCCGGCCTCCGTCCTCGAAGGAGGGACCCATGCGCAACCATCTGAGCCCCCGCCGTCGGCGAGGCCTGGTCGCGGCCGCCGCGGCCACCGCGCTGCTGGCCCTGCCGGCCTGCGGTCAGATCTACCCGTCCACGGAGCCGGCGCAGGTCCCGGCGGGCGGCATCCAGCCCAACGTCAGCAAGGTGGTCGTCGGGTTCGCCCAGCAGCAGCTGCAGGCGCCCTACTTCGCTGCCATGCAGGTGCAGTCGAAGCAGATCGCGAAGGACAAGGGCTTCAAGCTGCTGTTCCAGGCGGCGAACAAGGACCCCGTGGTCCAGATGAACCAGATGCAGGCGATGATGGCCCAAGGCGCCAACGTCCTGGTCGTGAACGCCACCAGTGTCAAGGGCCAGAAGGAGATGATGACCCAGGTCGCCTCCAAGATCCCGGTCATCTACATCGACACCAGCGTCCCCGGCACCGGCACCACCAGCGTCCAGTCCGACAACCTGACCATCGGTCGGGAGTCCGGCAAGATCACCGCGAAGCGGTTCCTGGGGATGGGTAAGAAGAGCATCAAGATGGTCATCCTCACCGGGCCGGCCACCGACGAGTTCGTCGGCCCGGCCCGTCGCAAGGGCTTCCTGGACGGTCTCAAGGAAGGGGGACTGCCCTTTGAGATCAAGGGTGAGCAGGCCGGGGACTACGCCCAGGACAAGGGTCAGATCGCCGCCGAGAACATGTTGGCCGCCAACCCGGACGTCGACCTCGTGATGGGGCTCAACGACTCCATGACCCTGGGGGCCTACAACGTCATCAACGGCCGGGACCAGTACAAGAACGTGTACGTGGCCGCGGCAGCCGACGGTCAGAAAGAAGGCCTGGCGCTCATCAAGTCCGGCGGGTGTGACGGCAAGTACATCTCCACCGGGCTGAACTCGCCGTCGCTGGCGGCCGAGGAGGCGCTCCAGATCGCCGTCGACATCGCGACCGGGGCGAAGAAGCCGTCGGACTATCCGGCCCAGTCGTTCACCAAAGCGGTCGGGATCGGCTGCGAGAACATCGACGAGTACTACGACCCGAACAGCGTCTTCTGACCGTCAGGTCGCCAGGCCGGTGATCCGGGTCGGCAGGGAGCCGGATCGGTCGGGGGAATCGCGACGCCGCACGGCGCCACCTACGCAAGAAGCCCGGCGCGAACCGCGCCGGGCTTCTGGGCTCCGGGGAGTTGACACGGGTCGAGACGGCCTGACCCATCCCGTCAGCAGCCCCCAGGACGTCTGTCAGAATGTGGCTTCACTGAGCGGATGGGCTGACCGATGAGAGTACGGACCGCGCAGCTCAACGTGCTGGTCGTCAGCCAGCTGCTGGCCGGGGTCGGCGTAGCCAGCGGGGTAGCGGTCGGTGGTCTGCTGGCCGAGAAGCTCTCCGGGACCGTGGCCCTGGCCGGGTTGGCGCAGACGTCGTCGGTCCTGGGCGCCGGCCTGTGGGCCATCCCGTTGGCGCGGCTCGCCGGCCTTCGCGGCCGCCGCTGGGGCCTCGGTGCCGGCTACGCGCTGGCGGTCCTGGGAACCGTGCTGGTGCTGGCCGCGGCCGCCAGCCACCAGGTGGTCGTGCTCTTCGTGGGCCTCGGCTGCTTCGGGGCGGCCACCGCGGCGGGCCTGCAGGCGCGGTTCGCCGCCACGGAAATCGCCAGCCCCGCGTACCGCGCGCGGGCCATGTCGGTGGTGTTGTGGGCCACCACCCTCGGCTCGGTCGCCGGCCCCAACCTGTCCGAGCTGGGGAGCCTGCTCGGGACGCAGCTCGGGATCGAGCCGCTGACCGGGCCGTACCTGTTCTCCCTGGTGGCCTTCACGGGCGCGGCGCTGGTGGTCGGGATCGGCCTGCACCCGCCCGAGGTTGCCGGGGCGGCCACCGACGCGGGGTCGGCGCCCCCCGTACGCCAGGTCGGGTTCGCGCGCGCGGTGCGGACCGGATGGGCCGACCCCCGGACCCGGCTGGCCATGGTCGCCATCACCTGCTCGCACACGATCATGGTCGGCGTGATGGTGATGACCCCCGTCCACATGAGTCACACCGGTTTCACCCTGGGCCTGGTCGGGCTGGTGATCAGCATCCACATCTTCGGGATGTACGGGGCCAGCCCCCTGATGGGGTGGCTCGCCGACCACATCTCCTCGGTGGGGGTGATCTTCCTCAGCATCGCCGTCTTCGTGGTCGCGCTCTTCCTCGGGTCGCGGGCCGACGATCCCAGCATGCTGATGATCTCGCTAGCCCTGGGCCTGTTGGGGCTGGGCTGGTCCGCGGGGATCATCGGCGGGTCCGCCCTCCTCACCGAGTCGGTCGTGCCGGAGACCAAGGTATCCATCCAGGGGGCGACTGACTCGATGATGAACGTGCTAGCCGCGGCGTCGTCGGCGCTGTCGGGCCTCGTGCTTGAGTGGGGTGGGTACGCCGCGCTGACCGGTGTGGCCGCAGTCTTCCTGGTGCCGATGCTGGCGCTCGCCCTCCGCGTGCGGCTCGGGCGCCCGCCGGGAGCGGGACGCGTACGGGTCCGGGATCGGCAGAGCTCAGCGGTCTGACTACCCTCGGCAGAGGACGCGGGCGTCACACGACCGTGGGGGCTGTTCGGACTCGGCCGCGGCGGAACGATGCCCATCGTCACTGTGCCGACCAACGAGGGAAGGGTGCCTGATGGCAAACCGTCTGAGCGGGGCAACGAGCCCGTACCTGCTGCAGCACGCCGACAACCCGGTGGACTGGTACGAGTGGGGGCCGGAGGCGTTCGGCCGTGCCGTCGACCTCGACCGGCCGATCTTCCTCAGCGTCGGGTACGCCGCCTGTCACTGGTGCCACGTGATGGCCCACGAGTCGTTCGAGGACGAGGCCGTCGCGGCGGCCATCAACCGCGACTTCGTCGCGGTGAAGGTCGACCGCGAGGAGCGTCCCGACGTGGACGCGGTCTACATGCAGGCGACGCAGGCGATGACGGGGCAGGGCGGTTGGCCGATGACCGTGTTCCTGACCCCGGACCGCCGGCCGTTCTACGCCGGCACCTACTTCCCGCCCCGTCCCTCCCACGGGTTGCCGTCGTTCCCGCAGGTGCTGGAGGCCGCCGCGGCCGCCTGGACCGACCGGCGCGGAGAGGTGCTGGACAGCGCCGCCGACATCGTGGCCCAGCTGGGCGAGCGTCAGGTCCGGGCCCGGCCCGGCTCCGTCACCGCCGCCGACCTGCAGACCGCCCGGACCCAGCTGGCCAACGAGCACGACGGTGCCACCGGGGGCTTCGGTCGGGCGCCGAAGTTCCCGCCCTCCATGGTGCTGGAGGCCCTGCTGCGCGACGGAAGCCCCGAGGCCATGGCCATGGTCGACCAGACGTGCGAGGCGATGGCGCGCGGCGGCCTTTACGACCAGCTGGGCGGCGGCTTCGCCCGCTACAGCGTGGACGCCCACTGGGTCGTGCCGCACTTCGAGAAGATGCTCTACGACAACGCCCTGCTGCTCGGGGTCTACACCCACTGGTGGCGCCGGAGCGGGAACCCGCTGGCCGAGCGAGTGGTGCGCGAGACCGTGGACTGGCTGCTGCGCGAGATGCGGACCCCCGAGGGGGCCTTCGCCGCCAGCCTGGACGCCGACTCCCTCGATGACGCCGGCCACCTGCACGAGGGGGCGTTCTACGCCTGGACCCCGGCCCAGCTCTCCGCCGTTCTGGGCGCCGACGACGGGGTCTGGGCGGGGGAGACATTCACGGTCAGCGCGACCGGCACCTTCGAGCACGGGTCCTCGACCCTGCAGCTGCTGACCGACCCCGACCCCGTACGCCTGGGTGAGGTGCGGTCCCGGCTGTTCACCGCGCGCGAGCGGCGGGCGCGCCCCGGGACCGACGACAAGGTCGTTGCCGCCTGGAACGGCTGGCTGGTGGAGTCCCTGGTGCTGGCCGCCGAGGTCTTCGGCGAGCCGACCTGGCGCACCGCGGCGGCCGAGGCCGCCGAGGTCGTCTGGTCGGTGCATTGGCGTGCCGGGCGCCTGCTGCGAGCCTCCCGGCACGGGCGGGCGGGGGCAGCCCCGGGCATCCTCGAGGACTACGGCGCGCTGGGCCAGGCCTGCGTACGCCTGGCCGGGTCTTCGGGGGATTCGGTCTGGGTGGAGCGGGCCGAGGCTCTGCTGAGCGTGGTCGAGGAGCAGTTCGACGACGGCCAGGGCGGGTTCTTCGACACCGCGGCCGACGCCGAGGAGCACTACGTCCGGCCCCAGGACCCGACCGACAACGCGACCCCGTCCGGGCTGAGCGCGGCTCTGCACGCGCTCACCGCGCTGGCGGAGCTGACCGGGGAGGGCCGGTGGGCCGAGCGGGCCGAGCGGGCGGCGTACGGGGCCGGCGGGCTGGTCGCGCAGGCCCCACGCTTTGCTGGCTGGCTGCTGGCCGACGCCCTCAGCCGGAGCCCGGGTCACGAGCCGGTGCAGGTCGCGGTCGTCGGGGTCGACAACCAGGCCCGGGCCACGTTGGTACAGACCGCCTACCGGCTGGCCCCGGCCGGGTCGGTCGTGGTCGCCGGCGTCCCCGACGAGCCGGGCCTGGCCTTGTTGGCGGACCGGCCGCTGCGCGAGGGTCGAGCCACGGCGTACGTCTGTCGCGGGTTCGTCTGCCGGCTGCCGGTGACCACGCCCGCCGACCTGGCCGCCGAGCTCGCCAACTGACGGCGGGCGGCCCGGTCAGGCAGGCGGGTCTCGAGGTCAGGCCGCGTAGGTGAGCAGGGAGATGGCGATGTAGTGGCAGACGAAGCCGCCGATCGTGCCGGCGTGGAAGATCTCGTGGTAGCCGAACCAGGCCGGGTTGGGGTCGGGCCTCTTGCGGGCGTAGACCAGCGCGCCTCCCGTATAGCAGAGGCCGCCGGCCAGGATCAGCGCCAGCACCGCCGGTCCGCCGGAGCGGTAGAACTGCAGCATCCAGCCGACCGAGGCCCAGCCGAGGACGATGTAGAGCACGGTGTAGAGCCAGCGCGGGGCCGAGAGCCAGAGCAGCCGGAAGGCGAGGCCCCCGAGGGCGGCGCCCCAGACCAGGCTAAGCAGCAGCACCCGGGAGGTGCCGGTGAGCATCAGGAGCGCCATCGGGGTGTAGCTGGCGGCGATGAAGACGTAGATGTTGGCGTGGTCCATCCGGCGCATCACCGCCTCACCCCGGCTACCCCAGGTGCGACGGTGGTAGAGACCACTGGTACCGAAGAGCAGCACCGAGCCGGCGAGGAAGAACCAGGCGCCGACCACCCCGGTCGTGGTCGGGGCCAGGCAGACCAGGACGATACCGGCCGCCAGGGCCAGCGGGGCCATCCCGGCGTGCAGCCAGCCGCGCAGTCGCGGCTTGACCGCGCGCGCGACGGCGGCGACGGGCTCGGGCGTGGAGCCCGGAGCCGGGGCGGTGCTGGTCGACATGAGTCTCCTCTCCCAGTCCCCGCTCCACCGTGACCGGAGAAACTTACGGTTGCGTAGGTTCAACGGTAGCGAGCCGATCGCCCCGAGCCAAGTGCGTCGCCCCGGTCTTCTCCGTCACCGCCGGGCCCTTCGCATTGACGCCCGGCCAAGGCGGCGCGCGCACCGTGGGTGACACCGGTCGGGGAGCGCTGTCACCGGGGATACGCTGCCCAGGTGGCCCGTTTCGATCGCATCCGCGAGTTCGTAGACCGGCTGCACCCCTCCGGGCTGCTCTACGCCACCTACGAGCACCGCCTGATCGACGAGCTCGACCACACCCGGCTGCCCCGGCACGTCGCGGTTCTGGCCGACGGCAACCGCCGCTGGGCCCGCCTGAACGCCCCCGGCCAGCCCCTCGTCGCGGGCTACCGGGCCGGCGCGGACAAGCTGAAGGACTTCGTCGAGTGGTGTGACGAGATCGGCATCCCGGTGGTCACCCTCTGGGTGCTCTCCACCGACAACTTCTCCCGCAGCAGCGCGGCGGAGATCGGCCCGCTGCTCGAGGTGATCGAGCAGATGGTGGCCGACCTGGTCTCGACCGGGAGCTGGCGGGTCCACCCGGTGGGCGCCTTGGACATGCTCCCGGCCGAGTCGGCCGAGCGCCTCAAGACCGCGGCCCGCGAGACCGCGGGGGTGGACGGGATGCTGGTCAACATCGCCGTCTCCTACGGCGGCCGCCACGAGCTGCGGGACGCCGTCCGCTCCCTGCTGGCCGAACAGGCCCGCCACGGCATGTCGATCGACGACGTGGCGCAGAGCCTCGACATCGAGCACATCGCCGAGCACCTCTACACCAAGGGCCAGCCCGACCCGGACCTGATCATCCGCACCTCCGGCGAGCAGCGCCTCTCCGGCTTCTTGATGTGGCAGTCCGCGCACAGCGAGTTCTACTTCTGCGAGGCCCTGTGGCCCGACTTCCGCAAGGTCGACTTCATCCGGGCGCTGCGTTCCTACGCCGCCCGCGAGCGACGCTTCGGCCGCTGAGCCGGACGGGGCGTATCAGCCAGGCCCTGAGCGTCCTCTCCTCCGGGGGAGCATTCCCGGGATCGGCGGGCGAGAGGCGGGTTGGATGGCAACGTCGTCGGAGGAGCCGACGGGAGCAACGGCCCCGCAACCGCCGCCGGTACCAGCCGCCGCCTCGACTGAGCACGGCGCCTTCCGGACGTTCTGGACCAGCCTGCCCGGGGTGCTGACCGGGGTGGCCGCCGTCGTGGCCGCCGTGGTCAGTCTGCTGGCCGTGTTCGGCCCGGGCCACGGAGTCCGTGCGGTCGACGGGGCGGCAGCACCCGGCCCGGTCGCGGCCTCCGACGCCGCGGTCCCGGTCACCCCCGCCGGTGGACCCGGCTCCGCGTCCGCCACCGGAGCCTCGCCCACCGTCGGCGGTACCCTCGTCGCGGAGGGGACACTGGACCTGCGGGTGTCGGAGTTCGCGGACCTGCGCTCGACCACGATGTCGGCCTCGCGCAACGCGGGCTCGGACTTCTTCCTGAGCGGCGGCGATGGCTTCTACCTCGACGCCGCGGTGGGGGAGACCCTCGCGCTGGCTCACGGAGCGGGTGACCGAGCCGACTGCGTCGCGACGCTGCCCCGGCGTAGCGACCCCGTCGTCAG
>JBBQAB010000403.1:0-2229 GCA_038198385.1 Propionibacteriales bacterium | reverse complement strand
CCGGCGATGCGCCACCTGGCCGGTCTGGCGCTGCTCGGCGGGCCGGGCGCCGGGTCCCTGACCGACCAGGTGAGCGACCTGGAGCTGCTGGCGCTCAGCCCCGGCGAGGGTCGGGACCGGGTCGGAGCGGCGTCCGAGCCCGCCGAGGACCTCACTGCGCGGCTGCTCGCGGTCGCTACCGCCGTCGGGTCGGGACTGAAGGGACGTCCGCTGGCCCCGCTGCCGGTGCGGGGCCTGGCCCAGCTGGCCGCGGTGCTGACCCTGCTGCCCGAGGCGGCCAGCGCGTCCGCCGAGCCGGTCTGGGGCTGCACCGCCCACGAGCTGGCCCGGCACCTGACCGCCGAGGTGGTCTCCCGGCTGGGCGATGCGCCCCTGGGTCCCGCTCACGCCTGGCTGGCGCTGGGGTCCGCGACCGGCTGAGACGGCCGCCCGGCTCGCCGGGCGCCCCCCCACCCGAGCGGGGACGTACGCGCTCGGCCCGGTCACCCCGCCGCCGGTCACCCCGCAGCCGGTCTTCTTGGCCCCGTCTTATCTGCGGTCTGCCACAGTGGTGGCGTGACCAGCACCGCGACTTCTCCTGCCGTGCCGGCGACCTCCCCCCGGTCCGCGGCCGTTCCCGGCCCCCGCCCGGCCCACCGGATGCCCAAGCTCCCGCACCTGGTGTCGCGGCTCTTCTTCGCCGCCGGCGCGCTGTTGATCGTGCAGTCCCCGCTGCCCGGGGTGAGCTGGCTGTCCGCGCTGGTGGACGGCTACTCGACCCTCTTCGTGCCGATCGACGGTGGCACGGTCGGGTTCGGCATCTTCCTGCTCATCCTGGGTGGGGCCCTGGCCCGCCGCAAGCAGGTCGCCTGGTTGGTCGCGATCGTCCTGTTCGGCCTGTCCCTGGTCGCCGACCTGGCCGCGGTGGGCAGCCTGCTCACCACGACCCTGCTGGGCACCACCCGCTACCAGGACCTGCCGGCGGCGGCCCGCTTCGCCTTCAACCTGGCCACGCTGGGGTCGCTCACCGCCTGCATGGTGGTCTACCGGCGCGAGTTCTCCGCTCGTCGCCCGCCGGGCAGCGTGCGCAAGGCGCTCATCACCTTCGTCGTCGGTCTGCTGGTCACCTTCGGGGTGGCGATGGCCCTGGTCACGGTCTTTCCCAACGAGCTGGTCGGCCCCCGGGGCCGGATGGCCTGGATCGTCCGTCGTCTGGTGCAGGCCGTCTTCGGCGGGGACGGGCAGTTCCTGGCCGAGCCCCTGACCGGCCCGCCGAGCTGGGTCAACAGCGTGATCGGGCTGTTGGCCGGTCTGAGCTTCCTGTTCGCCATGCTCGCCCTGATCCAGTCCCAGCGGCGGGCCGCACTGATGAGCGTCGCCGACGAGCCGCGGGTGCGGGCCCTGGTGGCGGAGTCCCCGGAGGACTCCCTGGCCTACTTCGCCACCCGTCGGGACAAGTCGGTGGTGTTCTCCGACGACGGCCACGCGGCCGTCACCTACCGCGTCGAGCTCGGCGTCTGCCTGGCCAGCAGCGACCCGATCGGTCCGCCCGACTACTGGCCCGCCGCCATCGCCGCCTGGCTGCGCCTCGTCGACACCTACGGCTGGACCCCGGCGGTGATCGGGGCCAGTGAGGAGGGGGCGACCGCCTTCGACCGCGCCGGCCTACGGGTGCTGCGGCTGGGCGACGAGGCCGTGCTGGAGACCCGGCGGTTCCGGCTCGACGGCCGCGACATGCGACCGGTCCGGCAGGCGGTGCAGCGCCTGGAGCGGATGGGATACCGCACCCGCGTACGCCGGCACCGCGACATCGCGCCCGTCGAGCTGGCCGCCCTGATCGGGCTCGTCGACTCGTGGCGCGACACCGAGACCGAGCGGGGCTTCTCGATGGCCCTGGGCCGGCTCGGCGACCCCGCCGACGCCGACTGCCTGATGGTCGAGGCGCTCTTTCCGGCCGACCGCAGGCCGCCGGTCCCGGCGTCGGGCCCCGGAGCCGCGCACCCGGCCTCCTCGGCTGTGGCTGGCGTGCTGTCCTTCGTGCCGTGGGGTGGGGACGGGTTCTCCCTGGACGTGATGCGACGCAACCCAGCCGCCGACAACGGGATCACCGAGCTGATGGTGGCGGCGATCAGGAATTCGTTCACGCCGTTGTCGCAGCTGCGCTCGCGCAGCATGAGGTCCAGGGACAGCCCGTCCCGGCCCCACGGTACGAACTGCAGGATCGCGCGCGGTTCCGGCCCCGATTCGGTG
>JBBQAB010000402.1:0-2343 GCA_038198385.1 Propionibacteriales bacterium | reverse complement strand
GGCCGCCGCCGGATCGGACGGGTCCGACGACCCGGGCCGTTCCGACGCCTCGGCGGACGGCTGGGCAGCGGGGCGGTAGAGCCAGTCGAAGGTCCCGTCAACCCCGCCGGGCGGGCTGAGCGACGGCTCGAAGTGCCGCGGCGTCGGGCGGAAGCCGCGGACCGGCTGAGAGGCACCGCGGTACAGCGACTCGTACGGGTCCTGCCGACCCGGGTCGGTGTTGGCCTCCGGTGGGTCCGAGGGCTGTCCCGCGGTGCGTGACCGGGTCGGGTCCCGGTCCTCCGGCTCAGACATCGGCCCAGTCTAGCGCCGACGCTCCCTCCCCCGGGAGCGCCGAAAGGGCGGGAGCCGCAGCTCCCGCCCTCGCGTCCAGCTGGTCAGGCGGGGTTTTAGGCCGCTTCGAGCTCGACGTCGACCTCGGTGACGCTGCCCCGGGCGGCCTTCACGACCCGGTCCTCCGAGGCACCCGGAGCCAAGGTCCGCAGCGTCCACTGACCGTCGCCGGCGAAGAACCGGAAATGCCCGGTCGCCGAGGTCGGGACCTCGGCGGTGAACTCACCCGTGGCGTCCAGCAGCCGGACGTACGCGCTGCTGACGGCCCGTCCGCCGCGCAGCACCCGGCCCTGGATGACGGCTTCCTTGGTCACATCGATACCGGCGACACTGAGGCCGCCCTGGGTTGCTCCGCACATGCTGTTCTCCTCGGGAGGGTGGGGGTCCGACGCGAGCGTCAGTTGGTGCCGGGCTCGTCGCCGATGGCGACCGGGACACCGACGAGGGAGCCGTACTCGGTCCAGGAGCCGTCGTAGTTCTTGACGTTCTTCTGGCCCAGCAGCTCCTGCAGAACGAACCAGGTGTGCGCGGAGCGCTCACCGATGCGGCAGTAGGCGATGATGTCGCCGTCCCAGTCCACGCCGGCCTGGCTGTAGATCTTCTTCAGCTCGTCGTCGGACTTGAAGGTGCCGTCGTCGTTGGCCGCCTTGCTCCACGGCACGTTCACCGCGGTGGGGATGTGCCCGCCGCGCTGGGACTGCTCCTGTGGCAGGTGGGCCGGGGCGAGCAGCCGGCCGGCGTACTCGTCGGGGCTGCGGACGTCGACCAGGCTCTTGGAGCCGATCGCCGCCACGACCTCGTCGCGGAACGCGCGGATGTCGGTGTTGGGGGGTGAGGCCTGGTAGCTGGTGGCCGGCCGGGTCACGGTCTCGGTGCTCAGCTCTCGGGCGTCCAGCTCCCACTTCTTGCGGCCGCCGTCGAGCAGCAGCGCCTTGTCGTGGCCGTAGAGCTTGAAGTACCAGTAGGCGTACGCGGCGAACCAGTTGTTGTTGCCGCCGTACAGCACCACGGTGTCGTCGGTGCCGACCCCACGCTCGGAGAGCAGCTTCTCGAACTGCTGCTGGTTGACGAAGTCGCGACGGACCGGGTCCTGCAGGTCCGTCTTCCAGTCCAGCTTGATGGCGCCGGCGATGTGACCGCCAGCGTAGGCGGTCGTGTCTTCGTCGACCTCGATCAGGACGACGTTGTCGTCGGCCCCGTGCTCGGCCACCCAGTCGGCATCGACGAGTACTTCTTGCCTGCTCATGTCCTAGATCTCCTGTGTGTGTGGCCCGGCGAGCGAGCGCGGTACTACCGGCGCGAGAGGCGCGGCAGGTGGGTCAGTGGGGCGCACGGAAGCCCACGAGGCTCGGTCCCGGGGAGCGGCGGGGCGTGGTCGGTCCCTGGCGGGACGCTGTTCGGCTTCTGGCGTCCCTAGCGGGACACTGTTCAACTTCTGGCGTCCCTAGCGGGACGACGGACACAAGGACGAACGCATTCGCCCGTGGTCCACAGCACGACGACGGACCAGGGCGCACCGGACCCGGCACATGGCCGCCGGTCGGCGGACCCCTACGTTCGTCGTGGACACAACCTCACCCTACGGCGGGGCTCCGTCGGACCCCAACCCTTTGTCTTGGATGATGAGACGTGTGTTCACATTCTGGATAGCCTCGCCTGGCGGCGGGGCCTGACGGGTTTGGTCCGGATCGTGCCCGACTGTGGTGAGAGTTGGCGTGACGTTCACCACAGCGTCACCCGCGGTGATGCCCACTTCGGTGTGCCTGTCGGCGGTTCGGGCGCGAAACGCCGCCCTAGCCGCCGGCGAACGGGGGCAGCACCTCGGCCCGTACCGGCCCCGTGAGCACCCGTTCGAGGTCCGCGGCGTGGGCCGCCACGCCGTCCACCAGGATGGAGCTTGCCCTGACCACACGGGCAAAGCGGGGGTCGGGACGCCCTTGGGTGACGATCGAGAGAGCCTCGGCGACCGAGCCGGCCTCGACGGTCTCCTCGGCCATCCCGGCGGCGGCT
>JBBQAB010000401.1:0-5638 GCA_038198385.1 Propionibacteriales bacterium | reverse complement strand
GGCACCCAGTTCGGGATGCTGGTCGAGGAGATTCTGGCCGAGGACGTCGACGTCAGCCGGCTCACGCTGGTCAGCGCCGAGGACCTCTACAAGCAGGCCAACGCCCACTTCAAGGCCGACCCCGAGTTCGCCACCCTGGCCCGGCGGCGGGTGGTCGCGCTGCAGTCCGGCGACGCGGTGACCCGGGCCATCTGGCGCCAGCTCATCGACATCTCCCTGGCCGGGTTCAACGAGGTCTACGCCCGGCTCGACGTGAAGCTCACTGACGAGGACATGGCCGGGGAGTCGATGTACAACGACGACCTGGAGAACGTGGTCGCCGACCTGGAGAGCTCCGGCGCGGCGGTCATGGACGCCGGCGCCCTCTGCGTGTTCAGCCCGGGCTTCAACTCCCCGATGATCGTGCGCAAGAGCGACGGGGGCTTCGGCTACGCCGCCACCGACCTGGCCGCGGTCCGGCACCGGGTCCGCGACCTGCACGCCCACCGGCTCATCTACGTCGTCGGAGCCCCCCAGGCGTTCCACTTCGATCAGGTCTTCACCGTGGCGCGTCAGGTCGGCTTCCTGCCCGCGGAGGTGTCGACCGAGCACGTGGCGTTCGGCCAGATCCTCGGGGCCGACGGCAAGAAGTTCTCCACCCGGGAGGGCACCGCGGTCACCCTGACCTCGCTGCTGGACGCCGCCGACGCCGAGGCCGCGCCGCCGGTGGCGTTGGCCGCGATCAAGTACGCCGACCTCTCCACCGGGCTCAACAAGGACTACGTCTTCGACGTCACCCGGATGGTCCAGACCTTCGGCAACACCGGCCCCTACCTGCAGTACGCCCACGCGCGGATGGCGCGGGTGCTGCGCAACGCCGCCGCCGCCGCCGCCGCCGAGGGTCTGCTGCCGGGCGGGGTCGACGCGGCCGCGGCCCGGGTCACCCTGCTGGAGGCGCCCCAGGAGCAGACCGTGGCCCTGCTGCTTTCCGGCTTCGGGGAGGTCGTGGACGAGGTCGCCGAGACCCTGCAGCCCCACAAGCTCTGCACCTACCTCTACGACCTGGCCCGGGCGGTGTCGGCCTTCTACGAGGAGTGCCCGGTGCTGAAGTCCGAGGGGGAGGTCCGGGCCTCTCGGCTCGCGCTCTGCCTCGACATCAAGCGGGTGCTGGCCGCCGGTCTGGACCTGCTGGGCATCGAGGCCCTGGACCGGATGTGAGTGGCGGGCTCCGGCGCCGCCGGGCGCGGCCCGTCCGCGCCGCCGGTTCCTGCTCCGTCCGTTCCTGCTCCGTCCGTTCCTGCTCGGGCCCGTGCTGATCCTGCTGCCGCCATCGGAGGGCAAGGCCGCCCCCGCCCGTCGGGGACGTCCGGTGGACCTGGCCGGTCTTTCCTCACCGGAGCTGACGGAGGCGCGGACGACCGTCCGGGAGGCGCTGTCGAGGGTCTCGGCCGGGCCCGAGGCGCTGACGGTGCTGGGGGTCGGCGCGGGACTGGCCGCTGAGGTCGCCCAGAACACCCGGCTCACCACTGCGCCCGCGGCCCCGGCCATCCGGGTCTACGCCGGGGTGCTGTTCGCGGCTCTGGACTACGCCGGTCTGAGCCCGGGGGCCAGGCTCCGGGCCAGCCGTACGGTGCGGGTGCAGTCCGCGCTGTGGGGACCGGTCCGTCCGCTGGACCTGATCACCCCGTACCGGCTGTCAATGGGAACGACGCTGCCCGGCACCGGCCCGTTGGCCGCGTTCTGGCGGTCCCGGCTGGCGCCGTCGATGACCGACGCCGCCGGGTCCGGGGTGGTGGTCGACTGCCGGTCCTTGACCTACGCCGCCGCCTGGCGACCCACGGGCGAGGTCGCCCGCCGGACCGTGGCGGTCCAGGTCTTCACCGAAGTGGCGGGCCGGCGGACCGTGGTCTCACACGCCGCCAAGCACACCCGGGGCCTGGTGGCCCGGTGGCTGCTGGAGGCGCCGGACCTGGCCCGTACGCCGGCCGCCGTCGCTGCGCTCGTGGGCGCCCACGCCCGGGTTGAGCTCGTCGACCACGGGCGTGCGGGGTTCAGCCTCGACGTCCTGCTGTGACGACCGGTGCGGCCGGTGTTCCCCGGCGAGGCCGGTAACGCCCCGGTGAGATCGGTGACGTCTGGTGAGGTCAGGGCGCCGGGTCAGTCGTACAGGAACGGGTCCGGGTGCACCCGACGGTCGACGGCCAGCCAGGCTGCGCCGACGATGCCCGCGCTGTTCAGCAGCTTGGCCGGGACCAGCGGCGTCTTGAGCGTGAGCTTGTCCAGGAACTTGGCGGAGTCCTTGCTCACCCCGCCACCGATGACGATCAGGTCCGGCCAGAGCAGAGCCTCGACGACCTCGTAGTAGCGCTGCAGGCGCTTGGCCCACTCGCTGTAGGACAGGCCCTCCTCCTCCTTGACGCTGGAGGCAGCACGGGACTCGGCGTCGTGGCCGTCGACCTCGATGTGACCCAGCTCGGAGTTGGGGATCAGGATGCCGCGGTTCAGGATGGCGGTCCCGATGCCGGTCCCCAGGGTGGTCAGCAGCACCAGGCCCGGGTGGTCCTTGGCCGCTCCGTAGTGGACCTCGGCCACGCCGGCGGCGTCGGCGTCGTTGACCAGCACGATGTCGCGACCGAGCTCGGCCTCGAACACCTTCTCCGCCTCGCAGTCGATCCACGACTTGTCGATGTTCGCCGCCGACCGGGTCTTCCCGTGGGTAACGACCGCGGGGATCGTGATGCCGATCGGGGAGTCGTCGCCGATGGTATCGGCGAACTTCTCCACGATCTGGCGAACGACCTTGGCCACGTTCTCGGGCGTTGACTTCTTCGGCGTCTCGATCCGTAGCCGCTTCATCGCCAGCTCGCCGGTCTGCAGGTTGACGGGGGCACCCTTGATGCCACTGCCGCCGATGTCGATCCCGAGGACGGGCGTGCTGGATACGGGTGCGTCGGTCATGGCGCTGAGCCTAGCGACACCCGGGTGTCCGGGGGAGTCTGGCTCTGGCTGGCAGACTCCGGGAGTGACCACCCCCGCGATCGCCCAGTCCTCCGCCGTCGTCGACGCCCCGCCGGCCGCGGTCTTCGACCTACTCGCCCGACCCTCCCAGCACCACGTCTTCGACGGCTCCGGCACCGTCCGCGGGGCGGCTGCCGGCACGCCGCCCCGGCTGAGCACGGGCGCCACCTTCGGGATGCGGATGCACTGGGGGCTGCCGTACACGATGCGCAACGAGGTGGTCGAGTTCGAGGAGGACCGCCGGATCGCCTGGCGGCACCTCGGCGGTCACGTCTGGCGCTACCTCCTCGAGCCGGTGGATGAGGGCCAGACCCGGGTCACCGAGCAGTTCGACCCCTCCGGCTCCCACGCTCCGCTGTTGCTGCGGGTGATGGGGTCCACGCAGCGCAACCAGGCGTCGATCGAGGAGACCCTGGCCCGCCTGGTCGCCTGGGGTGCTGCGAGGGTCTGAGCAGCTGCCCTCAGCGGGCGCGGGCGCCCCGGGTTCAGAGGGCCCGCTGCCACCACTCGAAGCGACCCGGCGACCGTGCTCGAACCCGGCCTCGGTGAACGTACCGGCCCGGGTGAAGCCCAGCTGCTGGTCACGTCGCCGAGCACGGCGCCGGCCCGCTCCGCCACGAGCATCCGGTGCGGCCCGGTGGCGCGGTCGTGCGACCACCACTCCGCCCGCTGCTCGACGGTGAACGGCTCGAGGTCGCAAGGTCGCGTAGCTGTGCTGCACGTAGTGGTTGTCGATCGCGGTCAGCTGCGGCAGGTCGGCCGGCACCGAGGTGCGGACCAGGAGGTCGGTCACCGCCACGGGGTTTCCTCTCGGTTCACAGACCAGCGGGCCTGTCGCCGGCTCGGGTCAGGCGTCCAGCTGGCGCAGGCACCAGCCGTAGAGGGCCGGGTCGAAGGCGTACGCGTTGGAGAAGTAGAAACCGTAGAAGCGGCGGTAGACCGCGATCCAGTAGGGCACGGTGTCGCCCCAGCGCTGGACGGCCGCACCCTCGAGCCAGACCGCGTCGTCGACCGCGCCGTCGTAGCCCTCCAGCTCGAGGAAGATCACCACCCCGGCCAGGTCCATCAGCGGGTCGCCGAGGACGGTGTGGGGGCTGAAGTCACCCAGACCCGTGACCACTGGGCTGCCGTCGACGCGCAGGCTGACGTAGGCGTTGGGCGGGCAGACGTCCCCGTGCACCACGGCGGGCGTGACCACCCGCGCGGCCAGGTCGTGGTGCAGCTGGTTCCACACTCCCGCGACCCCGGGCAGGTCGCGGGAGAGCCGCTCGCGGCTGATCCCGACGGGTCCGGCCAGCATCGCGTCGGCGAGGTCGACCAGGGTGGGGTAGGACTGCGGGGTGCCCGGACCGACGAGCCGGGCGAAGCCGGGGACCGGAGCTGGGAGGCGCTGCACCGCGGCAGCCGCGTCGAGGAGGCTGGCCAGAGCCGTACGCCGCTCGCCCACCTCGGCGGTAGCCAGCCACTCCGACAGGTTGCGGCCGGAGAAGCGACGGTCCACCGAGTAGACGCGGCCAGCGCGCTGGCCGACGTCGGCGATCAGGGGTAGCTCGAGGCCGATGTCACAGCGGGACCAGAAGTGGTAGAGCCCCCGCAGCTGGGTCGCGGTCTGCTCGGGCGCCTCGTGGCGGGAGCGGTAAAGGCGGAGCACGAGCTCACGGTCCTGGGTGGGGAGGTGGTCGAGGGCATAGACCTCACTCTCGCCGCCGGCGCCGAGCAGCCGGTCGCGGCTGGTGCCCAGGGCGGCCAGCAGGTCGTCCTCGGCCCGGAGGTCGGTGGCCGAGGATCCGGCCTGGTCCAGCGGCAGCCGTTCCCGGTCCGCGGTCCGCGCCGCCCGGGCCCGGTCCAGCTGGCTGAGCGCCAGCTCCCGGGCGTCGGCGACGGCCACCTCCTGGGCGACGGCGTTCACGGGACCGCGAGGGGTGTCGAAGTGGACGTTCGCCAGACCCATCCGGCGCTGCAGGGGACCTTGCTCGATCCGCACCGACTGGGTCTTCGCGTGCGGGACGACGTCGCGGACCCGGTTGAGCCAGCCGTGCTCGGTGACGACGGCCCGCTCGTTCCAGCCGTAGTGCAGGGTCCAGAAGTCGTACCAGCGATACCAGCGGGGGCGCTTCGGCATCGGGTGCATCGCGATCGCGCCGAGGTCGAACGCCGGCAGCACCCGGCCCAGGGCGAGCTCGACCTCGGCCCGGGTGGCCACGGGCAGCAGCACGCTGGTGGCGGCGGCGTCGTTGTCCTCGCTGCTGGAGCGTCCGTAGCCGACGATGTCGACGTCGACCCGGGCCCAGCCCATCCGTCGCCACAGCAGCGGCTCGGTGATCTTGACCCCCTGGATCCGGTCCACGGGGACGGACTGGCTGGTCAGGTTGGTGAGGCCGCGGGTGACCCGCAGGCCCCGGGTGGACTCCGAGAGGGTGAAGCGGAACATGGCGATGACCCGGCGGCCGACCAGCGAGACCGCCCCGAACACCAGCGGGATGAGCCCGGTGAGGGCAAGTCCGGTCACCCCCAGCGCCGTGGTCACGACCAGGAGGACGATCGCGACGGCACCGGAGATCAGGAACTCGCTGGACAGGATGAAGCTCAGGACGAGGCGCTGCGGGGTGATGGTGACCAGCGGGTGGTCGCGGACGGCGAG
>JBBQAB010000400.1:0-3977 GCA_038198385.1 Propionibacteriales bacterium | reverse complement strand
TGGGCCCGAGTAGCGCCTTGCTCGGCATGCACGCCCAGTACGAGCACTCGCCGCCGACCAGCTCGCGCTCTACGACCGCGACCGTCAGGTCGTTGTCGCGGGCATACCAGGCGACGTTCGTGCCGGTCGAGCCGGCTCCCAGAACGATGACGTCGTAGGTGTCCGTCATGGTGCTCCTCTGTCAGGGTCGGCCGTACGGGTGCCGACGCTGTCGGTGGCGGTCCACCCGTCGGTTTGGGAGTCGTGGCTGGTTCCTGGTCCGTCGGGGCCGTCGAGCAGCTGAGTGAATCTGGGTCGATGAGCCGCCGCAGGTCCTCGGGCAGGCCAGGCTACCTCGAGGCCGGACCTTCCGAACAAGCCGCCCGAAGGGGGTCAACTGTCGACCAGCAATTAACCGAGGGTCAGGCCGACTCATGGCTGCTCCTCGAACGCGGTCGGTTGAACCTGCTCGAAGGTGCCGTGGCCCACGTTGGGGAGCAGTCACCCCGCCACTGCCCCCGGGGCCGACCCCAGACGAGGGGGCAGCACGAGAAGAAAACAGGCCCTGACTGCGTCTCCGCTGGTCGAGACCTGTTGTTCTTGGGGTGAGTGACGGGACTCGAACCCGCGGCCACCTGGACCACAACCAGGAGCTCTACCAACTGAGCTACACCCACCACGCCCACATCGAAGCGGACCAGCCGCCCCCGTGTGCAGCGTGAACTGTACCGGGCCGGAGCGGGCGATGAGAAATCAGTTGGCGACGGTGGACTCCGGGGGTGCCTCGACCCCGGCGCCGGTGAGGGCGCCCTGGTGCCGGGCGGCGATCTCCTTGGCCTTGGTGCTGTCCGGCCCAGGCAGGCCGACGAAGACGGCGTCGCGGTAGTAGCGCAGCTCCTCGATCGACTCCAGCACGTCGGCCAGGGCGCGGTGGTTGCCCGACTTGGCGGGGGAGGAGTGGTAGACGCGCGGGTACCAGCGGCGGACGAGCTCCTTGATGCTGGACACGTCCACGTTGCGGTAGTGCACGTACGCCTCGAACACTGGCATGTCGCGCGCGAGGAAGGCCCGGTCGGTACCGATGGTGTTCCCGGCGAGCGGGGCCTTGCGCGGCTCGGGGACGTACTGCCGCAGGTAGGTCATCAACTGGTCCTCGGCCTCGGCCATCTCCAGGCCCTGGTCGAGCTCGACCAGCAGGCCGGAGTTCTCGTGCATCGTGCGGACGAAGTCGCCCATGTGCGTCATGGCCGCCTCGGTCGGCTTGATGAGCAGGTCGATGCCTGGGCCCAGGACGTTCAGCTGGGCGTCCGTGACCACCGCCGCCACCTCGATCAGCCCGTCGTGCTCGAGGTTGAGACCCGTCATCTCACAGTCGGCCCACACCATCAGATCCCGCATGGCCGATACTCTACGGTTCCCGGGCCGGGGTGGTCGCGCTCCCGCCGCGCGCGGGACCGACCGCGAACCGGGGAATCCACCTCCCCAGCCATGCCGCTCCGGCCCAGCTCAGACCCGCCATGGTCAGGGCGGCGGCGGCCAGCGGGGCCACCAGGGTCACCGCTCCCACGATCAGGGGGCCACCGGCGTTGCCCAGGTCGGCGCACAGCCGCCACCCGCCGAGGAACTGGGTCCGGTCGGCGGCGGGGGAGGCGTCAGCCCCCAGGGTCATGACGATGCCGGCGCTGATCCCGTTGCCCAGCCCCATCAGCCCGGCCACCAGGGCCATCGACGTGGGGACGTGGCTCAACGGCAGGAGCGCGAACCCCAGGCCCAGGACAAGCATCGACGGCACCCCGACGAAGACGCGGCCGAAGCGGTCCATGATCGCCCCGCCCGGATAGAACAGGAGCATGTCAACCCCCGACGAGATGCCGAAGATGATGCTGGTGGTGGCGGCGTCGATCCCCTGGGACTGCGCCCACAGCGGCACGATCGACTGCCGCGCCGCCCGGGCGGCCGACAGCGCCAGGATGCCGACGCCGAGGGTGGCGAGCACCCGTTGGTGTTCGGCGAGCACGGCGAAGACGGAGCGGTGACCGTGACCCTCCTGGCTCGCGGCGCGACGGTGGTCGCGGGTCACGTCGGGCAGGAACACCGTGAGGATGGCGGCCGCCAGGCTCATCAGGGCCGCGAAGGCGTAACCCAGTCCGATCCCGCCGGCGGTGATGAGGAGGGCTCCCACGAAGGGACCGATGAACAGGCCGATCCGGAACGTGCCCCCGAGCGTGGACAGGGCCCGGGCCCGCATCCGGACGGGGACGGTCTCGGTCAGATAGGCCTGCCGGGCCAGGCTGAACACCGACCCGGCGAGCCCGGTGACCAGCATGGCGACGCCCAGGAGCGCGACGGAGTCGGACAGGAAGGCCCCGAGCAGGGCCAGGGCGTCGAGCAGGCAGGCGGCCACCAGAGCCTTCTGCTCCCCGATCCGGGCGGCGAGTGCCCCGGCGGGCAGGTCGCCGATCAGCTGACCGATACCAGTCAGGGCGACGACGAAGGCGGCCGTCCCCACGCTGGCCCCGAGGTCGCGGGCCGACAGCGCCACGATCGGCAGGATCGCGCCCTGCCCGATGGAGACCAGGATGGTGGGCCCGTACGCCGGGATGAGGATGCGGCGCCAGCGCACGGTCTCCTCGGCGGACGAGGTCGAGCCGTCGGCGGGGGAGCCGGGGTCACCGGCCGCTGACTGCACCGGGCCAACCTAACCGGAGCCGAACAGGGGCCTGCGCCAGCCGGGCCTGCCGTCGGCGGCGCTGGGCTAAAATGCCGCAGACGGGGGCGACCAGACTCGCTCCCGGTGGCCCCCGTAGCTCAGAGGATAGAGCAGCAGCCTTCTAATCTGTCGGTCGTAGGTTCGATTCCTACCGGGGGCGCATTCCTCACCGAAGGCCTGACCAGAGGTATCGCTTCCATCTTTCTCGGATCCGCCGCCCCTCAACATCACAGGTGCGTCCTCGCTCACTGATCGCTCAGTGTGCTGCGGAAGTGGTCCTTCGCCGTTGATCGCGGTCCTGTGGCGGGTCCAGCGGTTCACGACGAGCGGCGTGGCGGAGTTCCCGGCCTCGGCGACGGCGTTGGTGCCGCCGGGGGCGACCAGCCCGTCGGTCGCCGGCCACCACGCCTGGATGGGGTACCAGCGCCGCAGGGCTTGGCTCGGTCGGCGGCAGCCCCTGGTCCTCGCCCGGTTCGGGCCGGTTCGAGGGTGCCGTCGATGGTCGACGAGCTGGGTGGTGGAGGAGGTCATACCCGCCGCCTTTGAGCCGGGTTCAGCCGAACCGGCCGGAGATGTAGTCCTCCGTTGCGCTGTGCGAGGGGTTGGAGAAGATCGTGTCGGTGTCGTCCATCTCGACGAGGCGACCGGGCTCACCGGCCCCGGAGAGGTTGAAGAACCCGGTACGGTCGGAAACCCGCGCCGCCTGCTGCATGTTGTGGGTCACAATCACAACGGTGTAGCGCTCCTTGAGCTCCTCGATCAGGTTCTCGATGGACAGGGTCGAGATGGGGTCCAGCGCTGAGCACGGCTCGTCCATCAGCAGCACCTCGGGCTCTACCGCCAGGGCTCGGGCGATGCAGAGTCGCTGCTGCTGGCCACCGGAGATCCCGGCGCCGGGCCTGTCGAGGCGGTCCTTGACCTCGTTCCAGAGGTTGGCACCCTTGAGCGCTTGCTCCACGATCTCGGCGAGCTGTTCCTTGCGCTTGCGCCGACCGGTGAGCATCAGGCCCGCCGTGACGTTCTCAGCGATCGACATCGTGGGGAACGGGTTGGGCCGCTGGAACACCATCCCGATCTGCTGGCGGACCTTGACCGGGTCCTTCGAGGGCGCGTAGAGCTCCTCACCGTCCAAAGTCACCTGACCGCTGACCCGAGCGCCGGGGGTGACCTCGTGCATGCGGTTCAGACTGCGCAGGAAGGTGGTTTTTCCACAGCCGGACGGACCGATGAGCGCGGTGACCGTGCGAGGCTCGATCACGGTCGTCACGTCCTCTACGGCGAGGAAGTC
>JBBQAB010000399.1:0-4142 GCA_038198385.1 Propionibacteriales bacterium | reverse complement strand
GCACGTGCCTGTTGTACGGCACGGTCGCCGTAACCGAGCTTCACGGCGGTGGGCCGCGACTGCGTCAACTTCTCGGCGGTAACGTCGAGCGCCCGGTCCAGGCCACTGCCCGCCCGGTCGGCGTTAGCTGCCGCCAACGCCATGCCCATCGCGCCGGCGACCCCCGAAACCATCGCACCAGGGACCGCCGGTGAGCGGATGTGGCCGACGAGATCGTCGACGTCACGTACGTCGAGCACCACCACTGCCTCCGGCAGGCGAGTCTGGTCGATGATGCGGACAGCATCGTCCCACCAGTCGGTAGTGCTCACGATCACCAGCCTTATCTGACAACTGACGTCTGTCAAGCGGCAGGCTATCGTTGCACCGTGAGCGCCCCGGGCAGTCGAGCGGAGGTAGGGGTCGTGCAGGCGATCGGCATGCAGTCATCGCTCCCTCAGCAGGTTGCGGACGCGCTTCGAGCGCGCATGCGGGCCAGGCAATGGGCGGTGGGCGAGCAGCTACCCACGGAGGCTGAGCTGGTCGCCGAGTACGGGGTGTCCCGGGCGACCGTGCGACAGGCGATCAAGGATCTTGAAAGCCAATGTCTGGTCGTGGTCCGGCGTGGGCGCGGGACGTTCATGGCTGATCGCGCAGGAATTCACGCGGGCATGCAAGAACTCGCCTCGATCTCGGCCACGATCGCCGACATGGGCTTCAGGCCGTCGATGCGATACCGGCGTCGCGCCATCCGAGCGGCCACCGAGGCGGAGCTCCAGCAGTTCGAGCTGCAGGACGGGGCCGAGGTCCTCGACATCCAGCGCAAGATACTGGCCGACGGGCAGACCGTGGCGTTTTCCTACGACGTCCTGCCGCGGTGGGTGTTCCCACCGGACTTTCGCCCGGGCCGCCTCCGTGGTTCGGTGTTCGGGTTCTTGGCCGAACACGGCGGGCCCCGGCCGACGCGCGCCGTGGCAGAGGTGCATGCGGTCCGCTCGGACACCATCGGCTGGGATGACGACACCCGCGGACACGACTTGTACATCCTGCTCGACCAGCTTCAAGTCGACGAGCACGGCAGGCCATTCATGCACTCACGCAGCTTTTTCCTCGAAGGCAAGTTCAACTTCACAGTCATCCGGACGCACTGACGCCGGACGCCCAACCCACACCTCAACCCGATAGGAGTTTCTCCATGAAAGCCGTTGTCCTGGAGTCCCTAGGTCCCATCGACCAGCAACCACTGGCGGTGCGCGAGGTAGACAAGCCCGCCGCGGACATCGGTCAGGTGTTGATCAGGGTGGCTTCCTGCGGCGTGTGCCGCTCGAACCTCCACATGATCGAAGGCGATTGGGCCGCCGGCGGAACACCTTCCCATACCCCGATTATCCCAGGCCATGAGGTCGTCGGGACGATCGCCGAAGTTGGGTCAGGCGTCCAGCACCTGTCGGTGGGCGACCGGGTCGGGGTGCAGCCCCTCTGGTCGACCTGTGGCTACTGTGAGTTCTGCGTCTCGGGCCTCGACCAGCTATGCCAGGCCAAGGAGATCACGGGTGAAACCGTGGACGGCGGCTACGCGGAATACATGCTCGGGAACGCGGCGCACACCTATCGGCTCCCCGACGCGGTCGCGTTCGAGGACGCGGCGCCGCTGTTCTGCCCCGGCATTACGGCCTATGGCAGCGTGACCAAGGCACGGCTCGCCCCCGGTAAGAAGGTCGCCGTCTTCGGTATTGGCGGCGTCGGTCACCTCGTACTCCAGATGGCTGGCCTATTCGGCGCGGACGTGTTCGCGGTTTCGCGCGGCCGTAACCACCTCGAGCTCGCCGAGGAACTCGGCGCGACAGGCATCGACGCCAGCAGCGGTGACCCCGCGGAGGCCCTCCAGCGCTTGGGCGGCGGAGTGGACGCCAGCATCGTGTTTGCCCCCTCGGACGCCGCGATGGACCAGGCCATTCGCGCTACGCGCCCCGGCGGCACCATTGTCACCGGCGTCAACAGCAGTGTTGGGACCCTCCCGTTCGCGCAGGAGAAGACTGTCGTGGGATCACTTCTCGGCACTCGCCAGCAGATGCGCGAAGTGCTGAACCTCGCAGCCGCGGGCAAGATCAAGGCACAATGCCAGCCATTCGCCCTCGACGAGGCGACCGAGGCCCTAAGAGCACTCAAGCGCGGCCAGGTTCGAGCCCGCGCCGTCCTGATGGTCTGAGCCACTGGTGCTCCCGCAAAGCGGCAGCCCGTGGTGGACGCATGCCGGGAGCTGGTCGCTACCGGACTGGTTGCGGCGACAGAGCGCAGCGCGACTTTGGCGGCCTGGACTGAATCGGTGAGGTCGGGGCGCAGACGTAGGCAGGTGTCGATGAGCTTGAGGGTGGACAGTCCCCGCAGCTGACTGCGAAGCGGTTTCGGGTGCTGTCACCAGCAGCCCGGTCAGGGCGTTTTCCGCGGCAGTCCTCGCTTTGACGGCGCCATCTGGCGACTCTCAGCACCCGAATCGCCTTAATCGCGCCAGTGGCCAGCTTCGGTGCTCCGCTGGCGGTTCCGGCGAGAACCGAGCGTGCGGCCGTCTCGGTATCGATCAGGTCGCTCTTGCCGCGCTGGCGCCCATCCGCGGTTTCACACGCGCTCACCCCAAACAGGCGGCCCTCGTAGATGTCTGCCTCACGCAACCAGGACCGCACCGGGTCGTCGGCGGGGCGGGGATGTCGATGGCGCTGTTCGGTCAAGCCGTGATCACTGTAGATGCGGTCGTCACCAACGCCAGCGCGCGCGGCGGGTCTCGTTGCGCAGTGAGGTCTTGGTGCTCGGCCGTAGCCCACCAGAAGTTCATTCATGTTCACCGGCATGCTCCCCGATCGAAATCGCGGAGTCAAGACCCGCGTCAGGGTGCAAATCGGGCGCCCGCTGCGACCGCGACATGAAGTCCGCCGAGGTGTTCCAATGCGCACCACAGCTGCTGGCTAGGCTCCGTTGGAGACCGGCCGGGGCCGGACCATGTACGCCGAGGTCGAAAGGTCTGAACCAGACCTGGAGCGGTTGGAAAGGTGGCTGACCGCTGGCCGGGATTACTTCTATACTCATAGCGGGGTTGCGGCCCGAGAGGCAGTCCAGGACTGCCCCCGGAGCTGGCCACCTTCGAAGCGGCAGCCTTGGCCGTCGGCACCGCCGCCGACGGCTTGGACAGTGCGACGTCTGGGCATGTTTTCTCGCCGCTGCGAAACGTCGTTGACCTCCTATGACCGGCCACCCGTGGCTAGAGGTGGTGATGAGGGCTGTCCTCGCGCTCGTCCTCAGCTGGCTGGTTTTGGTCGTCGGTCTGCTGGCCGGTCGGCCGCCGGGCAAGATGTTGGCGGAGTCCCTGCATCTAGCGCCTGACCGGGTGCGGTGTGCTTGCTCGGCTGGCACTGACAAGACCCAACCCGCCGGCGTCCGGGTCCGGCTGGCTCGGCTGCTGGCCTACTGGCGCTGCCCATCGATCTGGTGCGCGACTTCGTCCCAGTCCTCGGTTACGCCGACGACGCGATCATCGCCGTCTGGGTCCTCCGCGGGGTGGTCCGACGCTGCGGCATCGACACTCTGCAGCGGCACTGGCCGGCACCAAGAAAAGGGTTCGCTGCTCTGTGCCGACTGGCCGGCCTCCCCTTGCAGCCCAACTTTCTGACCAGGATCTTTGCTTTCGGGGTCGATCAAGGACGGGTCCGGTTCGCGTCCCCACCTCGATCTCCTCACGGCGGCGCGCCGTAGGTGGCGAGGTTGTTTGTCAGCAAGGTCACTGAGGTCGGGAGGCCGCTTTCGCTGCGGCTACGATCTTGGCGGCGACGATTTGCAAGGGTTCGTTGCGGAGGAGAGAGGCCGAGAGTTGGCTCTGTAGCTGAGCCGTCTGCTCCGGTGTGAGATCGGGACAGCTGATCGAGTCGGTCACGGTGTCGTAGGTGATCCTGATGATGTTCCTTAGGTAGTGCGGTGGGAGGTACGGTCGTTCATCCTGTGTGCTGGTCGCCGTCCGGGTGCCGGCAAGAGTGCGGGAACGCGGCCGTCTTGTGTGTCCTGAGTTTCAGTATCGGTTTGTGCGCGGGCCGAAGCTGAGCATGCAGCCTCCTGGGAGGGGCCGGATGTCGAAGCCGTTCATGAAGTCGAGGCGGCCGTTTGAATTGACGGGGTGG
>JBBQAB010000398.1:0-2460 GCA_038198385.1 Propionibacteriales bacterium | reverse complement strand
CGCCGGGCCCGGGGTCTCAGGCCCGGGGTCTCAGGCCCGGGGTCTCAGGCCCGGGGTCTCAGGCCCGGGGTCTCAGGCCCGGGGTCTCAGGCCCGGGGTCTCAGGCCCGGGGTCTGGGGTCCGGGGTCTCAGGTCCGCCGGTCGTCGGGAACGCCCCCACAGGGGTCTCGGTTGTGTCGGAGGTCTCGGTTAGCGTGACCGGCATGACTGGTGAACACGTCGACGTGACCCTGCCGGACGGAGCCGGACTGGTGGTCGAGCGGCGGTCGGGCCGCGGGCCGACCGTCCTTCTGCTGCACGCCGGGGTGGCCGACCGGCGCAGCTGGTCCACGGTGATGGACGCGCTCGACAGGGATCACCTCGACCTCCTCAGCTACGACCGCCGGGGCTTCGGGACGACGCCGGCGGCGGCGGACGGGTCCCCGTTCACCCATCTCGGCGACCTGACCGCGGTGCTCGACGCCCTGGGGGTGGAGCGGGCCGTGGTGGTCGGCAACTCGATGGGCGGGGCCCTGGCCCTGGACCTCGCCGCGACCGAGCCCGACCGGGTCGCGGCGCTCGTGCTGGTCGGCGCGGCGGTGAGCGGCATGACCGACGACGACACGCCCTTCGACTGGGCACCCGACCCGGCGTCCGCCCCGATCATGGGTGCGCTCGAGGAGGCCCAGCAGCGCGCCGACGTCTCGGCCCAGGTGCGAGCGCTGGCGCACCTGTGGCTCGACGGACCGACGGCGCCGGAAGGTCGCGTGGTGGGGCCACCCCGGGACCTCTTCCACCAGATGAACCGGCAGATCCTGGAGCAGGCCGCCGTCGATGACGCCGGGGAGGCGGGCCTACAGACCTGGCGCAGCCTCGACACGATCACCGTGCCGGTGATCGCGGCCTGGGGCGACCTCGACATCCCGGCGGACATGCCCTTCTACGAGGAGACCGCACGTCGCCTCGGGCAGGGACCGGGTCGCCAGCTGCCTGGTGTCGCCCACCTGCCCGGGCTCGAACGTCCGGACCTGGTGGCCGATCTCGTCCGCGAGATGGTCCGCTCCGCCTGAGCCGTGCGGGCCGCAGGGGTCAACCCGGCCGGTGTGTCCTGGGGGTGTCTCCCGGGGGGGTGGTCCCGGCCTCAACCGTGCAGGACCACCCAGGTCTGCCCGGGGGCGAGCGGGATGTCCTGGCCGCCGGCGTCGCGGAGACGCATCGGAGCTAACGCCCCGCTGCGGGACTAGGTGCCCGTCAGCCGGTGTCCGTCGCGATAGACGCTGACCTTGCCCGACCCGACGGTGCCGGACTGGACCGAGGCCGCCCCGAGCACGTCCCGGTTGCCGTCGCCGTGGTTGTGCACGTCCACGACGACGACGTTGTCCACCTCCGCTGTGGCGCCGGAGTCACCGTCGGCGTAGGTCTTGCCGTTCCAGCGACCCTGGGGCGCGGTCGAAGGAGAACGTGTCGTGCCCCACCCGGCTCGAGACGGTGGCGGCCTTTGGCGCCCGCGAGATGACCGAGGTACCCGTCTCAGGCCGGCGACCACCGTGCCCACCACCACCACCACCACCACCGCCGCGGCGGCGGCCACGGTGTGTCGTCGGGGTCCAGGTGAGAGACGCCATCGGGTCGACCTCCTCGGCGCCGGGGCTGAGGCGGTCGGGACTGGGGGCTAGCGGGCGCCGGCCTTCCCGTGACAGATCTTGAACTTCTTACCCGAACCGCAGGGGCAGGGGGCGTTCCGGGCGACACCGGCGTACTCGTCGTCAGCCTGCGCGTCCTGCCCGGCCGTCTTGACCGTGCCGTCCTCGTCGGGGGCCGAGTAGCTCAGCCGACGGTTGCTGGGAGTCGACAGGCCCTTGGCCTTGACCTGCGGACGTGCCGCCTCCTCCTCAGCCGCCTCCTGCTGCTCGGCGATCTCGATCTGGGCCAGCTGGGCGTCGTCGAGGACCGCATCCAGCTCCGCCGCCACGGCGGTCGCCTCGGGGTCGTCGGAGACCGCGTGGACCTCGATGCCGGTGCCGTCCGGGTCGGGCCCGGACTCGATCAGCGGCGAACGGCGACCGCTACCGACCTGAACCGCCTGCCCGTCCCGACCGGCCACCACGCCGACCGCGGGTGCCTGCACCTCGACCTCGAGATGGAAGACATAGCCCACGACCTCCTCCATGAAGGCGTCCATCATGACCTTGAACATGTCGCCGCCCTCGCGCTGGTACTCCACCAGCGGGTCGCGCTGCGCCATCGCCCGCAGGCCGATGCCCTCGCGCAGGTAGTCCATCTCGTAGAGATGCTCACGCCACTTGCGGTCGAGGACGGTCAGCAGGACCCGGCGCTCGAGCTCGCGCATCACGTCAGCCCCGAGAGTTTCCTCCCGCTTGTCGTACGCGGCCTGCGCGTCGGCCTTGAAGTCCTCGACCAGGGTCTGCCGATCGAGGTCCTCGGCCTCCTCGTAGTCGGTCCGCACGAGCGAGACCGGGT